>JBDTQQ010000058.1:0-9408 GCA_039932075.1 Pseudarthrobacter sp.
CGAGGTAGCCGATCAGGTCATGGCAAAGATTGTCTACATCCAGGATGTTGTAGCTGCGGACCTTCTTCTTCGCGGGGCGCCGGAAGCGTTCCCCGTCCGGCCGGTGCAGGCGGCCCCGAAGGATGCCTGACAGGCTGCCGATCTCGCGGAGCCAGGCATCTTCGCCCCGTGCAGCAATCAATTCGTCCCGTTCGCGGCGCGCGAAGGCGTCTTCGAGGCGATCCAATGCTGCGTCCACGACGGCGGCGGAGTAGCCGCCCTTGACCGGGTCAAAAGAGACTCCACGGACATCGGCGCTGGTGACGGCGTGGATGGCGGCCGTCGGCGTTTCGAGTGCCACCCTGGCCCGCTGGAGGAACTGGTCCACCTGTTTGGCGTTGTACCCGAATTCGTTGCCGCGCACGCGCTCAAACGACGCGGGAATTTTCCGTTGAAAGTCCAATGCCACTGTTGTTCCTTTGTTGCTTTTCAGCTGGGTCAGGTTGGGCACCAGTCTATTGGTGCCGCCGATGTCCGGCGAGGTAGGCGGGCGTGATCACGGGGTGTGGGCCGGCTTAGGCACCCGAGACTGTGGAGAAGAGTACAAACGCTACGGGTGAGGCAAAGACTATGGAATCCAGCCGGTCCATCACACCGCCGTGTCCGGGCAGGACGCTGCTCATATCCTTGATCCCGAGTTCCCGCTTGACCATGGATTCGGCGAGGTCCCCCGCCGTGGAAGCGGCAACGAGGCCTACGGCCAGGATCACACCCACCCACCAGGGCCTGTCGAGGATGAAGATACATGCAAGGATTCCGATCAGGATTGCCCCGGCAATGGAGCCGGCAAACCCTTCCCAAGATTTTTTGGGGCTGATCTTCGGCGCCATGGGATGCCTACCGAGGGAGGCTCCCACGAGGTAGCCGAAGGTGTCGTTTGAGACCACCAGCAGGAGCATGACTGCCACCTGCCACGCTCCCGGAGGAATAATGCCACCTGGCCAGAGTCCCAGCGGTGTGGCGACACCGACGGCGTGCAGCGGCAGTGCCGCGAAGCTGATGAAGAACGGCACCCAGCCGAGCGTGAAAACTCCGGCGAAGATGCTGTTCGCCGATCCGGCAGGGCTTTCCACCGATCGCCACAGCAGCACCGCAACGCAGCTCAGGAGCATGGCAAAGAGCAGGCTTTCCAGGCCCCCAAAGTATGCGGCGAACGGCATGGCGATGGTGCCCACCATGACCGGGACGATAGGCATCCGGGTTCCGTTGGCCTCCAGGGCGCGGAAAATCTCCCAGACCCCGAAGACAGCGAACCCCGTAGTTACGGCAACGAATCCGAGCGGAAGAAAAAGCAGTCCTCCGAGCACGCCGATCAGCATGGCCAGCCCCACCACAATGGCCGCCGGAAGATTACGGCCCGCCTTGGGGGTCGGGTTGCTCCGCGGCTGCTTCCCCCTCGTGCGCGCCCTTTGTGCGGGGGCCTGCTCTGCCTGGCTCATCAGACTTCGAGCAGCTCTGCTTCCTTGCGCTTGAGCAGCTCATCGATGCCGTCAACATGCGACTTGGTCAAGGCATCCAGTTCCTTCTCGGCGCGGCTGCCTTCGTCTTCGCCCGCTTCGCCATCCTTGACGAGCTTATCCAGCGTTTCCTTCGCCTTACGGCGGATGTTGCGGATGGAGATCTTCGCGTCTTCGCCCTTGGTCTTGACGATCTTCACGTACTCCTTGCGGCGCTCCTGGGTCAGGTCAGGGATGGTGATCCTGATGACGTTGCCGTCGTTGGAGGGGTTGGCGCCTACCTCGGAGTCACTCAGGGCGCGTTCGATATCTCGCAAGGCCGTCTTGTCGAACGGCGTGATGAGGATGGTGCGTGCATCCGGGATGGCGAATGAGGCGAGCTGCTGCAGCGGGGTGGGTGAGCCGTAGTAGTCCACCAGCACCTTGTTGTAGAGCCCGGGATTTGCCCGACCGGTGCGGATCGAGGCGAAGTCTTCCTTGGCTACCTCGACAGCCTTGTCCATCTTCTCTTCGGCTTCGAGCAAGGTTTCTTCGATCACGGTCTCTCCTCAGAAATCAGTGCAGTCCGGATACCGGCTCCATGCACAATCTTGGTTCAGTGTTCCTGGTTCCATCACTGGTCCTGCCAGCTGGGTGGAACCGTGCTGAAATCATCCTAGCCGTAGCTAGGGGGTCACCAGGGTACCCAGCTTTTCGCCCCGGATGGCGCGGGTGACGTTCCCTTCACCTTCCATCCCGAAGACCACCATGGACAGGTTGTTGTCCTTGCACATGGTCATCGCGGTTTGGTCCATGACGCGGATGTCGCGGCGCAGGGCGTCGTCGTAGCTCAGGGTGTCCAGACGCTCGGCCTCGGGATCCTTTTTCGGGTCGGCCGTGTAAACAGCGTCCACGCCGCTTTTGGCCATCAGGACAACGTCGGCATGGACTTCAAGGGCCCGCTGGGCAGCGACGGTATCGGTGGAGAAATAGGGCAGTCCGGCCCCGGCGCCGAAGATGACGACGCGGCCCTTTTCCATGTGGCGGATGGCGCGGCGCGGAATGTACGCCTCGGCGACCTGGCCCATGGTGATGGCGCTCTGGACCCTGGTCTCGACGCCGGCCTGCTCCAGGAAGTCCTGAAGGGCCAGGCAGTTCATGACCGTGCCAAGCATGCCCATGTAGTCCGCGCGTGAGCGGTCCATGCCGCTTTGGGACAGTTCGGCCCCGCGGAAGAAGTTGCCGCCACCCACCACGATGGCAACTTCGACGTCGGGAACTGCTGCGGCGATCTGCTTGGCCACACCGCGGACAGTGTCAGGATCAACGCCCAGCTTTCCGCCGCCGAAGACCTCACCTGAGAGCTTCAGGAGGACGCGGCGCCGGCTTTTTTCGGCCTGGCTTGAGGTATTGACGGCTTCCATGGGTGCCTTCCCGTTGTTGAACTCTGCAAAAGGTTATCGTGCCGGGTGGCCAAAGGTCTCATCAGGCCATGGTCCGGTGCATGCAAAAGGGGCGGCCACCGAAGTGGCCACCCCTTTGCGGATTCGACTAGGAGCCGACGCGGAAACGTGCGAAGGACGTGCCCTTGACGCCGGCCTCTTCGAGGACCTGCGCCACAGACTTCTTGGCGTCCTTGGCAAATGCCTGGTCAACCAGGACCTCACCCTTGTAGAAGCCCGTCACGCGGCCTTCCACAATCTTGGTCATGGCTGCCTCGGGCTTGCCCTCAGCCTTGGCGGTCTCTTCGGCGATGCGACGCTCAGACTCAACCAGCTCGGACGGAACGTCTTCGCGGGTCAGGTAGTTCGGCGACATCGCTGCGATGTGGACTGCAACGTCGTGTGCGGCGGTGGCAGCGGCTTCGCCTTCACCGTCAACAGCGAACAGGACGCCGACCTGGGCCGGAAGATCCTTGGAGGTCTTGTGCAGGTAAGCGTCAACAGTGCCGCCCTCGATGCGGGAGATCCGTCGGACGACAACCTTTTCGCCCAGGATTGCGCCCTCTTCGACGACAACATCGGACAGCGGCTTGCCGTCAACCTTGGTGGCGAGGAGGGTGTCGAGGTCGGCAGCGCCGGACTCCACAGCCACGGCCAGGACCTTGTCAGCCAGCTGAATGAACTTGTCAGCCTTGGCAACGAAGTCGGTCTCGCAGTTGACCTCGATCATCACGCCGACGCCGATGCCGACCTTGGCGGCCACCAGGCCTTCAGCGGTGGAGCGGCCTTCGCGCTTCGTAGCGCCCTTGAGGCCCTTGATGCGGATGATCTCGATGGCCTTCTCGGCGTCACCGTTGGCTTCGTCGAGAGCCTTCTTGACATCCATCATGCCGGCGCCGGTGCGCTCGCGCAGTGCCTTGATATCAGCGGCAGTGTAGTTCGCCATGTGAACCCCTCTGTCTAGAGAATTTATGTGGTGTACGGACCGACAGGACAGCGGCTCACCGGGTGAGCCGCCATCCTGTCAGTGATCCGGCGCTGCGGACAGCACCGGAGAATCCGGATTTACTTGTCTTACTTGTCCGCGTCGGCGGCAGGAGCCTCGGCAGCGGCCGGAGCTTCCTCAGCAGCCGGAGCAGCCGCTGCTTCTGCTGCAGGCGCAGCAGCTGCGGCAGCTTCTTCAGTCTTGCTGCCTTCGAGGAGCTCGCGCTCCCATTCAGCCAGCGGCTCTTCCGGAGCTTCGGTGGTGCCGGTTGCACGCTGGTTGCGGGCGATGAGGCCCTCAGCAACGGCATCCGCGACAACGCGGGTCAGCAGGTTCACGGAGCGGATGGCGTCGTCGTTGCCCGGGATCGGGAAGTCGACTTCGTCAGGATCACAGTTGGTGTCCAGGATGGCCACAACCGGGATGTTGAGCTTCTTGGCTTCGTCAACAGCCAGGTGTTCCTTCTTGGTGTCCACGATCCAGAGCACGGACGGCGCCTTGGTCAGGTTGCGGATACCGCCGAGGTTGGTTTCCAGCTTGGTGAGTTCACGGCGAAGGAGCAGCAGTTCCTTCTTGGTGTAAGCGGAACCGGCGACGTCGTCGAAGTCGATCTCTTCCAGTTCCTTCATGCGCTGGATGCGCTTGGAAACGGTCTGGAAGTTGGTCAGCATGCCGCCGAGCCAGCGCTGGTTGACGTAGGGCTGGCCAACGCGGGTTGCCTGCTCAGCAATTGCTTCCTGGGCCTGCTTCTTGGTGCCGACGAAGAGTACGGTGCCGCCGTGTGCAACGGTGGCCTTAACGAACTCGTAGGCGCGGTCGATGTAGGACAGCGACTGCTGAAGGTCGATGATGTAGATGCCGTTGCGCTCCGTGAAGATGAATCGCTTCATCTTCGGGTTCCAACGGCGGGTCTGGTGTCCAAAGTGGACGCCGCTGTCAAGCAGCTGGCGCATAGTTACGACGGGCATGCCGACGCTCCTTCCGGCAGGTCATTCATGAGAAAGCCTCGCGGCCCTCTTACCCTGCCAATAGTTGACGGTTGATTAGCGTGGCCCAAGGCGGGCCGTGCTCCTGGCACCCATTGCGACTCTCATCAGGACCAGGTCCTGACCGCAAGAGGCACAATCCTCCTCAAACAAAGCCGGAGCTTCAAAATTGGAGGTCTGGATGCGCGTAGTCAGCTGCTGCTCCCCCGCATTCCTGAATGAGGCGTGCCGACGCAAATACGTTGAGGGCACAGCAAACTGCTCCCCCAAGTGTACTACAGGCGCCGATATATGCCGGACAGCATCCGCACCTTCGGAGGGCGTTTTCCACATGCCTACACTGGGCACTCGCGGGGGCCGATCGTGCACGGAATGCTGGGCATATGAAAGCAAAGCTTGCGCTTGCCGCCGTCCTTATATTCCAGGCCGCAGCCGCTCCCCCTGCCGCAGTTCCACGCCCGGACTGGGACTGGCCAGTGTCCCCCAAGCCCGCAGTGCTGCGGGCCTTCGACCCGCCGGAGAAGCGGTGGATGAGCGGGCATCGCGGCGTGGACCTTAGGACAGTGCACGACGGCGTCACAGTCACCTCGCCGGCGTCCGGCACCGTGAGCTTCGTGGGCGTCGTGGTCGACCGCCCCGTGATCACCATCGATCACGGCGACGGGCTGCGCAGCAGTTTTGAACCCGTGGACAGCACGCTGACCACCGGAGCCATGGTGGCCAAGGGTGAGATCATAGGCACGCTGCGGGCAGGTCATTGTGGCGCCCTTGACTGCGTCCACTGGGGTGTCAGGCGGGGAGATGACTACGTCAATCCACTGGAATTCGTGACCGATCTCCGCCCATCCATCCTGCTGCCGGTCACACGGGAGAACCCTGCGGCGCTAGACGATGGCTGAGATTCCGGTGATGGCCCGGCCTGTCACCAGGGTGTTGATCTCGTGCGTTCCCTCATAAGAGTAGATGGCTTCAGCATCGGCGAAGATCTTGGCCATTTCGAAGTCGGTCACGATCCCGTTGCCACCCAGGAGGCCGCGGCCGATCGCCACGCTTTCGCGCATCCGGGCTGTGGTGAACGCTTTGGCCAGGGCGGACTGCTCGTCTTTGGCCTGGCCAGCGTCCTCAAGCTGGGAAAGCCTGACCATCATGCCCATTGAGCTAACCGCGTTACCCAGGATCTGGACCAGCTGGCTCTGGACCAGCTGGAAGGACGCCAGCGGACGGCCGAACTGGTGGCGCTCCACGGCGTAGCGGCGCGCCACATCGAAGGCAGCGAGCTGCTGGCCCACCGCCTGCCAGGCGACAGCCAGCCGGGTGACCTTGAGGACCTTGTTGGTGTCACGGAAGCTGTTGGCCCCGGCGAGCTTGAAGAAGTCCGGAACCACCACATTGTCCAAGACGATGTCTGCGTTCTGGACGGTCCGGAGTGAGATCTTGTTTTCAATCTTTGTGGCGCTGAAGCCGGAAAGCGTAGTGTCCACCAGGAATCCCTTGACCTGGTTGTCTGCAATGTCGCGGGCGTAGATGACCACCCAGTCGGAGAAGGTCGCATTGCCGATCCACCGCTTGGCGCCGTTGAGGATCCAGGTGTCGCCGTCGCGCTGTGCCGTGGTGCGCGTACCGCCGGCCACGTCTGAGCCGCCAAGGGGTTCGGTGAGACCGAAAGCGCCGATCTTCTTGAGCGAATAGATGTCCGGCAACCAGGCTTCCTGCTGTTCCTGTGATGCAAGGGCCTCGATTGAGCCGGTGAAGAGTCCGTCGTGGACGCCCAGGAAGGTGGCAATGGAGGCGTCGGCGCGGGTGGCCTCGGCGTGGACCAAACCGGCAAACAGGTTCGAATAACCCTGGCGGCGCACCGGGCTCACCAAGTCGATTTCAGCCAGCTTCGGAATGAGGTCCATGGGGAACTCGCCGCGGTTCCAGCAGTCCACGGCAATCGGCCGGACTTCGCGGGAGAGAAACCCCCGGATCTCGGCCAGCCGGTCCTGCTCCTTGCCCGTCAGCAACTGCTCAAAGGCGAAGAAGTCGCCATCAGCGTACGGAAGGTCGTTGATGTCAATGGAGTTCGTGGCCATTTTGGTTCCTCGCTGGGGATCAGTGCTGACGGAGGGGCTCCAAGGGATGGATTCCTCGAAACCATTAAGTTACTGGTGAGTAACTTACCGCATCGGCCGCATCCTCTGCAACGGCGGCGATGGAAGGAAGCTGCAGTCTGCAACGCCGCCAAGTGGACGTGCCCTGGACCTTCAACGCCGCCGCACCTCACCTCCCGTCGAGCTTTCGGTATGGTCAGGGTAAAGGATGTTGCACTTTTTGCTTGGGGGAACCGCAATGACTGACCCGCGCCGCGAGGCCGTTCTCATCCGACGCCCGGATCAGTCAGGTTTTGACGATAAGACCTCGGAAGTCTTGGAATTCGTTGCAGACGCAGACTTCACCTACCTCACTTTCCAGATCGCCGGTGGCCCAAAGAGGTACAGGTACTCGGCCCGGAAAGTAGTAATTCTCAGCAACCCTGTAAGGCAACCGCTGGGGGCTAAGGACTGCGTCAGCGTCCACGGCCAGCCCGTGCACGGAGTGACGGAAGTCTGGCGCTTCGATGGCCCCGGCCAGACGTGGTGGCGAGTCTTCTCTTCAACTGACGGACGCGAAAACTATCGGACCTGCACTGAAGACGAAATCAGCTTCCTGCCGGCCGCGGACCAAGCCACAGAGGCAGATAGAGTCCTCAACTACTGGCAGGACGTAGTGTCCCATCTGGGGCACAACGATCCCTTGCGGCCATTAAACAAGAACTTTCGAACAGTCCCCCAAGGGAGCGCCCTCGATCTCTATCTTCGCGGCGAAGCCCTGGAAGCCTCGGCCGGGGTCGAAGAAATCATCTTCCCGTTCTCGTCCAACCTCAGCCAGCGCGAAGCCCTCCAGAAAGGGCTCAGCCACCGTATCTCCGTCATCGACGGGCCGCCTGGAACAGGAAAGACGCAAACCATACTCAACCTGGTTGCCAACATCATCTGTTCCCCGGGGAAGACTGTAGGCATTGTCTCTTTCAACAACGCTGCGGTGGAAAACGTTCGCGACAAGCTTGCCAGGGAGGGGTTGGGCCACGTCGTCGCGGACTTGAGGAAGAGCGACTTTCGACGTGAGTTTTTCGCGGGACAACACGCCGGAAACGTCGAGGTGCAGCGGCGGGCCGGAGGATCCCCAGTTCCGGTGCCGGCAGCCGGGAGGATCGCAGAACTCGGCGTGCGTCTTCAGCACCTGCAGGCGGTGGCCAGGGAACTGGCCTTGCGGCGGCAGGAACTGGATGCCTACAGTCTGGAACGGCGTCACTTCAGCCTCCATGTCGACAGTCACGAGCTGCGCCCGCTCCCAGCATTGGCGCTCTTGAAACGGCCATCCAGCCGTATCCTCGAGTTCCTCGCCGAGACGGCCGCCATCCCGGCCAACGAAAGTCCCCTCAAGAGGTTCTTTCGACGGTTCAAGGGCCGTTTCCGATATGGACCAACCAGGAACATAGATCCCTACGACACCGACGTCGTGCTGCATCTTCAGGCTGCCTACTACGACAACAAAATCGGGGAATTGGAACAGCAGATCGAGACAGTGGAAGGGCAGCTCGATCAGGACGACTACCCCGGTCTCGAAGACGAACTGAAGCAGGTGTCACGGCAAGCCCTGGAAGCAAGTCTGCATCAGCGCTATGCCGGTGCCCGGTCGCAGAGTTATTCGGGTGACACCTATTTCCGCCACTTCAAGACGTTTACCAACGATTACCCAGTGGTTTTGAGTACCTGCCACTCGCTGCGGCGAAGCATCCCAACTGGCTTCCTGCTGGACTACCTGATCATCGATGAAGCTTCCCAGGTAGACCTGCTGGCCGCGGGTCTGGCGCTCTCCTGCGCCCGGAACGTGATCGTCGTCGGCGATCTGAGGCAGCTCCCGCACATCCCGGAGAAGAGCGCTTCCGAGCGCGCCCAGCCAGCACCAGCCCCCAGTTACGACTACCGGCGGCACAACATCTTGTCCTCAATCATCGACCGCTTCGGCACGGGGCTCCCCCGCACATTGCTCCGGGAACACTACCGCTGCGACCCTGCGATCATCGACTTCTGCAACCGGAAGTATTACGGTGGCCAGCTCGTCCCTTACACCATCAGCGACCCGGGAAATCAGGCGCTCGTAGTAGTACGCACCGCCCCGGGAAACCATATGCGGCAGCACGTTGGTGGTCGCACGAACCAGCGGGAAGCGGACGTCATTGCGAAGGAAGTGCTGGCAGAATTCTGCTCGGGCACGCGGGACGAAGACATCGGCGTGGTCACACCGTACCGTCGGCAGGTCGATAAAGTCGCGGAAGCCCTCCGGAACAACATCGAGGCTGACACGGTCCACAAGTTTCAGGGCCGTGAAAAGGAGATCATCATCATGAGCACGGTCCTGGACGCGACCAAAAACGGACGTTACGGGGTTGAATTTGTTGATAACCCGCAGTTGGTCAATGTGGCCGTCTCCCGCGC
>JBDTQQ010000059.1:0-9395 GCA_039932075.1 Pseudarthrobacter sp.
CGTAGCCCACGCCGCTCGGGGTTCCTGTGGCGATGACGTCTCCCGCCTCCAGCGCTTTGGTTCCTCCCAGATTGGCCAGAATACCGTAAAACAAGCGTTTCTGAGCCGTCGGAGCCTGCGACATTTGCTGCATGACCAAGTCCGTCTGTTTTGCTTTGTCGGGTACTCCTGGCTGCCGCAGCGTGACGCCAGAGCTAGATCCAGTCCGTCCGGCGCAGAGGCGGCTGGTCGCCGCCCGCACGCTGCACCAGGATTTGGTTGACTCCCGTCAGGCCGTTTTCAAAGCCCAAGGCGCTTGAGGCCATGTACAGCCGCCAGATCCGTGCCCGTCCCAAGCTGGTGAGGGCGACCGCTTCGTCCCAGTTGGTTTCCAGCCGCCGCACCCACGCCCTCAGGGTCAGGGCGTAATGCCGGCGCAAGGCCTCAACGTCAAGGACCTCTAACCCACCGCCTTCCAGTGCAGTAACCATCTCGCCGAGGCTGAGCATTTCGCCGTCCGGGAAGACATAGCGCGGGATGAACGAGTCAGGGTCGGGCTTGGTGGGACCGGCGTTCCAGGAGATGGCGTGGTTGAGCAGCCGGCCGCCTGGACGGAGCAGCCCGTGCAGCACCTCCACATAGTGCGGTGTCTGTTCCCGGCCAACGTGCTCGGACATGCCGATGGAACTGATTGCGTCGAAGGGGCCGTCGTCGATATCCCGATAATCCTGCACACGGATGTCGATCTTTTCAGTCAGGCCTGCCTCGGCGGCCCGTTTACGAGCAAGCACGGCCTGCTCGGATGAGAGGGTCACCCCCACCACCGTGACGCCGTAGTTCTGGGCAGCGTGGAGGGCAAAGCTGCCCCAGCCGCAGCCCACGTCCAGCACCCTCATCCCGGGTTTGAGGTCGAGCTTCCGGCAGACCAGGTCCAGCTTGGCCTTCTGCGCACCGTCCAGACCGGCCGGAAGGCCGTTGTTGTCCGCGTAGGAGCCCTCACCCCACACGGCGCAGGAGTAAACCATCGATGCCCCCAGCACGAGGGCGTAAAAGTCGTTGCCGACGTCGTAATGGTGCGAGATCGCCGCAGCATCCCGCTGCCGCGTGTGGAGCCGGCCCTTCCGGGTGACCCTTGCCTCTTCGGGCGGCGGGGCGGGGTTGGGCCCCACCGCCCCCAGCCGGACGGCCGTGCTCAGCAGCGTGGCCAGCTCGCGGGGCATCAGTGGCCGGAAGGGGCCGGGTTCGGAAAACTTGCCTACCGAGCTTAGGGCCGTGAAGGCGGCGAAGATGTCGCCCGGCGCGTCGATGTCCCCGGCAACATACGCTCGGCTCAGCCCCAGCTGGCCGGGCGACCACAATATCCGCCGCAGCGCCCGGCGGTGCCTGAACTCGAGCACCGGCGCGTCGGGCGGCCCCGCCTCCGAACCATCCCATGCACGCAACCTGAGCGGTATCTCATCAGTTCCCAAGACGATGCCCAGCGCTTTCGCCAGCAGCGGCGCTGCCCGATTGTCCGTTGCCATGGTCGGTGCCTTTCTTCAGGTATGGCCCAACAGTACGACGGCGGCGCGCACCTGTCAGCGCAACGGCCCGATTATCATGGGGGAGTGAATGAGTCCCTGCCTCCGTGCCCCGAATGCGCCAGTGTTTACACCTATGAGATGGGTTCGCTCCTGGTCTGCCCGGAGTGCGGTCACGAGTGGGCAGCCGAGGCAACGGCCGCAGCCGAGGAATCCGGGCCGCGGGTCATCAAGGATGCGGTGGGCAACGTCCTCGCTGACGGGGACACCGTGACGGTGGTCAAGGACCTGAAGATCAAAGGCAGCTCCAGCGTGATCAAGGTGGGAACCAAAGTCCGCGGCATCAGGCTCATCGACGGCGTGGGAGACCATGACATCGACTGCAAAGTGGACGGGGTGGGGCCCATGCAGCTGAAATCCTCCGTGGTGAAGAAGGTCTAACGGAACCCGGCCAGCAGAGATGGAAGACGGAACCACTGACGTTGTGGTCATCGGCGCGGGGCAGGCGGGGCTTTCCGCCGCGTACCACCTGAAGCGGCGGGGGCTGGGATACCAGGTCCTCGACGCCGAGCAAGGCCCGGGCGGTGCGTGGCGGCACCGCTGGAAAAGCCTCATCATGGAAACGGTCAACGGCATCAGCGACCTCCCCGGAATCGCCAAGCCCCGGGTGGACCCGGCGGAACCCAGTTCAGAGTTCCTGAGCAGGTACTTCGACGCCTACGAACGCGAACTCGGGATTGACGTCCTGCGTCCGGTCAAGGTGACTTCCGTTGCCAGGGAAGATACTGACCCGGCCGGCAAACTTCTGGTCAGCTCTGACCGGGGTGCCTGGTCCGCGAAAGCGGTCATCAACGCCACGGGTACCTGGACCCGGCCGTTCTGGCCCATCTATCCTGGCCGCTCCACGTTCCTGGGCCGGCAGTTGCATGTGGCCGACTACGTCTCCGCAGAAGAATTCCGCGGCAAGCACGTCATCGTGGTGGGCGGTGGGATTTCCGCCGTCGGGCTACTGGATGAGATTTCACAGGTCACCACCACCAGCTGGTTCACCCGGCGCGAGCCCGAATGGCGTGACGCCACCTTCGACGCGCAGGCCGGGCATGACGCCGTCGCCCTGGTGGAAGAACGCGTCCGGCAGGGGCTGCCCCCGCAAAGCGTCGTGGCCGTGACGGGCCTGATCTGGACGCCCGCCCTGCGGGCTGCAGAAAAACGGGGCGCGCTGCACCGGCAGCCCATGTTCAGTTCCATAGAGCCCGACGGCGTCCGGCTCACCGACGGCAGCATCCTCCGGGCGGACGTGATCCTGTGGGCCACCGGGTTCCGCGCGGAGCTCGAACACCTCGCGCCGCTTCACCTCAGGGGACCCGGCGGCGGGATCGCCATGGACGGAACCCAGGTGGCAGCCGAACCGCGCGTGCACCTGGTGGGTTACGGCCCGTCGTCGTCCACCATCGGCGCGAACCGCGCGGGCAGGGCGGCCGTGGCGGCCATCCTGAAGTTGCCCGCGTTCCAGCAGTGACAGCCCAACCACCCAGCACACTCGCAAACGGCAGGAACCACGTGGCAGAGAACAGCCTTGAGGACATCTTCGGCATGCTTAGGCGCTACCCGGATGTCGAGGCACCCAACCTGCAGGCCTGGGATGCCACGGACAAGCTCCTGCTCGAAGCCGTAGCCGGCCGGGTGGATCCCGACGGCAGCCTGGCAGTGATCGGTGACCGCTACGGCGCCCTCACCCTGGGGGCGTTAGCGTCCCTGGGGGTCCGGCGGGTCCGTGTCCATGAGGATCTCATCACCGGAGAGCGTGCCCTGCGGAACAACGCAACCGTCCTGGGGCTGGCCGGCTTCGAGCAGCTGCCGCTCGGGGAGCAGTTACTTGCCGGTGCCGGGACAGTGCTGCTGCAGTTGCCCAGGACCCTGGCGGAACTCGAAGAAATCGCCGAAGCCGTGGCCCGGTACGCAGCCCCGGACGTTGTGCTCATCGCCGGCGGGCGGATTAAGCACATGTCACGGGGCATGAACGCTGTCCTGGAGCGCCACTTCCACACCGTCCAGCCCCAGCTGGCACGGCAGAAGTCCCGGCTCGTCATCGCCAGCGGTGCAAAGCCCGTACCCGGAGAGACGGGCGCACCCAACCAAGGCCCCGCCGTCGAGCATCTGGCCGAGCTGGACCTTGAGGTTGCCGCGCACGGCGCCGTTTTCGCCGGCACGAAGCTGGACATCGGCACCAGGTTCCTGCTGACGTTCCTGCCGGAGATGCCCGCGGCCAGGCATGCAGTTGACCTCGGTTGCGGCACCGGGATCCTCGCTGCCATGTACGCCCGGCAGAATCCCGGAAGCCGGGTTACGGCCACGGACCGTTCCGCCGCTGCCGTCGCTTCGGCCCAAGCCACTGCGCGGGCCAACGGCCTCGCGGACCGGATCACCGGGCTGCAGGATGACGCCATGAGCACCCTGCCGGCCGCAAGTGCCGATCTGGTCCTGCTGAACCCGCCGTTCCATCTGGGCGCCAGCGTGCATGCGGGGGCCGGGCTCAAGCTGTTCGAGGCGGCAGCAAGAGTCCTTGCCCCGGGCGGTCAGTTGTGGACAGTCTTCAACCGCCACCTGCAATATCTCCCTGCACTGGAGCGGCTGGTCGGCCCCACCACGGTCAGGGGCAACAACCCGAAATTCACGGTGACGGTCAGCACCAAACGGGCGTAGCCCTCCGGCCGCGTCGCGGTCCACCTCCGGCTCTGGGCGTGCGTCAGGCGGTAACGTAACATTCAGACATCATGAGTACGCGGCCGCAAACCATAGGGGAGACCGTGCCAGAAATACGCCAGCCCTCGGCTCCACGGCGCGGGACCAACCTGCCGCGCATGGGGGACTTCAACCTGACGGTGATCCTCGATGCCATTCGCCGCTCATCCGGCGGCCTGAGCCGCGTTGAACTGGCCCAGATCGTGGGCCTCTCGCCGCAGACCATCTCCAATATTTCGCGCCGCCTCCTGGACCAGCACCTGATTGTCGAAGCCGGGAAGGAAGGCAGCGGCCCGGGCAAACCGCGCACCATGCTGCGCCTCAACCCGGCGGGCATGTATGCCGTGGGCGTCCACCTGGACCCCGCCGTCACCACCTTTGTGGTCCTTGACCTTGTCGGCGCAGTGGTGCAGCACTCCCGCATCAAAACCCCCGGCGGGAACGATCCTGCCGCGGTGATCGCCACCATGGCCACCGAAATCGGGCAGCTGGTTGCCGAATCCGGTGTGGACCCGACCAAGATCGCGGGCCTGGGGCTGGCTGCCCCCGGCCCGATCGACCTGGACAACGGCACCGTGGTTGACCCGCCGCTGCTGCCGGGCTGGGACCGCGTTGAACTCCGGGACGCCCTGGCCAAGGCCACCGGGTACTCCGTCCTGGTGGACAAGGACGTGACGAGTGCCGCCGTCGCCGAAACCTGGGCCGGCGGCCCGAGCGGCGCGGGGAGCTTCGTGTTTATGTACATGGGCACCGGCATCGGCTGCGGCATTGTGCTTAACGATGAAGTGGTGCGAGGAACATCGGGGAACGCCGGCGAGATCGGCCACATCGTGGTGGATCCGGACGGCCCGGCCTGTGACTGCGGCCTGCGGGGCTGCGTGAAGTCGTCTGTTATTCCGAAGGTGCTGGTGGCGGAAGCCGTCGCTGCCGGAATTCTGGATGGCTCCGCGAACCACAACAGCGGCGCTGAGGTGCAGCAAAGCTTCGCACAGTTGTGCGATCTTGCCGACGCCGGAGATGAGAAAGCGCTGGCCATCATCGACAAGTCCGCGGTCCTCGTGGCCCGGGCGGTCTCGGTGGTCACCAACACGCTCGATGTGGAAAGGGTGGTATTTGGCGGCCCGTTCTGGAGCCGGATCGCGGACCGCTACCTTGAGAAAATCCCGGCGCTGGTGGATGCCAACAGCGCGGCCCGGCTGATCCATACGATCGAGGTTGTAGGCACGGGAGTGGGCGAGGATGTTGGCGCCGTTGGAGCCGCCTGCCTGGTCCTGGAGCACACCCTCGCGCCCCGGGCACAGCGGTTGCTCCTGGAGGTTTAGCCGCGGCTCCTTGCCTGCCGCGGAAGCCCCATCTAGCATGTGGATATCGCCGCGGCTGGGGGCCCGCAGTCAAAAGGGACGGCAGCCATTGATTGAATGGAGCACCATGCGTCCTCGGGACTTTAAAATCACGTCACTCATTGCTGCTGCGGCCATGGCGCTGACGGCTTGTTCACCGGCCGCGCCGCAAGCGGAGACCAAAACCCTCAAGGTGGTCTACCAAAAGACGGACTCCTTCAGCGCGCTGGACAGCCTGTTCCAGTCGGCCAAGCAGGAATTTGAAGCGGCGAACCAAGGCGTCACGGTTGCCTTGGAACCTATCCAGGCGAACGACGACGACTATGGCACCAAGCTTGCCCTGGCCCTCCGCTCACCCTCCACCGCCCCGGACGTTTTCTATGAGGACACGTTCAAGGTCCGGTCCGACGTCGACGCAGGGTACCTCCTCAAACTCGACAGCCACCTCCAAGGCTGGAAGGACTGGGACACGTTTGAGGACGGCGCCAAGGCAGCGGGGCTGGGGGACGACGGCGGCACGTACGCGGTCCCGCTGGGCACCGACACCCGGGCCATCTGGTACAACAAAAAGGTCCTCACCGCCGCAGGCGTAAGCGTCCCCTGGGAGCCCCGCACCTGGCAGGACATCCTGGACACCGCCCGCAAAATCAAAGCCAGCAACCCCGCCGTGGTGCCGTTCAACATGTACGCCGGCAAGGCCTCCGGTGAAGGCACTGTGATGCAAAGCTTCTACGAGCTGCTGTACGGAACCGGGGCCGAACTTTACGACGCCGACGCCAAGAAGTGGGTGGTGGGTTCGCAGGGATTCACGGACTCGCTGGCCTTCCTCAAAACCCTCTACGACGAAAAGCTGGCTGTCTCCCCGGCAGAAGCCTTGGACTCAAATGTGTGGAAGAAAGTCTTCGGGGAGTGGCTCCCGCAGGGCAAAATGGCCGCCACTGTGGAGGGCTCGTACACGCCCTCCTTCTGGCAGAAGGGCGGCAGCTACGAATGGCCGGAGTACGGCCAGGACATGGGCGTGACCGCTTTCCCCACCCAGAACGGCCAGGCGCCCGGGGGCGTCAGCATGTCCGGCGGGTGGACGCTGGCGGTCGGGGCAGGGACCAAGGACCCCCAGTTGGCGTTCAATTTCCTCACCACTGCCTTGAACCAGAAGAACTCCCTGGCCTTCAACATCGCAAGCTCCCAGATTGCCGTCCGGAAGGACGTCGCCGCTGATTCCGCCTACCAGTCCGCCAACCCGTTTGTGAAGGACGTATCGAAGCTTGTGGCCGTCACGCACTACCGCCCGGCCACGGCCGACTATCCGCGGATCTCGGCGGCGGTCCAGGAGGCCACCGAGGCTGTGATTACCGGTGCGAAATCCCCCGAGCAGGCCGCTGCCGAGTACGACACGGCGGTGAAGGGCATCGTAGGTGACGCCAAAACCGCTGTGAAGTAGCCCGTGGCAAGTACCGTTTCCCAGCGTCGGCGCGTCGACACCCGGGTTCATCCGCTGCTCCGGCGGCGGGCGCGGCTGCTCCCGGTGCTCCCGGCCGTGCTGCTCCTGCTGGTGTTCCTGGCCGGCCCCGTCCTGTGGGCCTTCCACGCCTCGTTCACCAACGCCGCCCTGACCGGCCGCAACGCCCGCAGCCCTGGCTGGGTGGGGCTCGAGAACTACCAGCGCCTTTTCACCGATCCAGTCCTGCCCCTGTCCCTTGCGCTGACCGTCATCTTTGTCGCGGGCTCGGCCATCGTCGGTCAGAACCTGCTGGGACTGACCATCGCCATCCTGATGAAGCGGGCGCGCCGGCCGGTGGCCGCCGTCGTCGGAACCGCGGTGGTGGCTGCCTGGGTGCTGCCGGAGATCGTGGCGGCGTTCGCCGCTTACGCGTACTTCAGCCGCGACGGGACGCTGAACCAGGTCCTGGGCTCTCTGGGGCTCGGCCAGCCCGACTGGCTGTATTCGTTCCCGATGGTGGCCATCATGCTGGCCAACATCTGGCGCGGCACGGCCTTCTCCATGCTGGTGTACCGCGCCGCCCTGGATGATGTTCCCGGGGAGGTCACGGAGGCCGCGCTGATGGACGGCGCGAGCGGATGGCAGCGGCTGGCCTACGTGACCATCCCCATGATCCGCGGCAGCATCGCCACCAACCTCATGCTCATCACCCTGCAGACGCTGGCTGTCTTCACCCTCATCTGGGTCATGACGGCGGGCGGGCCAGCCAATGCCAGCACCACACTGCCCGTGCTGGCGTACCAGGAGGCGTTCAAGTTCGGTGACATCGGCTACGGAACCGCCGTGGCGTCCGTGCTGATCCTGATCGGCCTGGTTTTCGGCGCGGTTTACGTCCGGCTCCTTCGGGACTCCAAGCTATGACGACGCCGGTGCGGGGCACCGCCGGGTCCCGGCGGCGGACTGGAGGTGGTGCGGTGTCCCGGGCGCAGCAGCGCGCCCGGTTCCCGGCTGACGCTGCCCTGATCCTGATCGGAGCCTGTTTTGTCCTGCCGCTGCTGTGGCTGGTGCTGGCCTCGCTTGATGCCTCCGCCGGGCATGAGGCAAGGCTCCCGCGCGAGCTAGCCCTGACCAACTTTGCCGCGATCATGACACCCGGGCTGCTGTTCCAGCCATTGTGGAACAGCATGGTCTTGTCCGCCGGAACCGCCGCCGTCAACCTCACCGCAGCGGTCCTGGCCGCCTACCCGCTCTCCCGGTACCAGTCCCGGTTCAACCGGCCGTTCATGTATACGATCCTGTTCGGGACCTGCCTGCCGATCACCGCCATCATGGTGCCGGTCTATGGCCTTTTCGTACAGCTTGACCTGTTGGATTCCATGCCCGCCACGATTTTCTTCATGGCAACCACCACGCTGCCCATGGCCATCTGGATGACGAAGAACTTTATGGACGCCGTGCCGGTATCGCTGGAAGAGGCAGCCTGGGTGGATGGCGCCTCCGGCCTGATGGCACTGCGGACCATCGTGTTGCCGTTGATGCGGCAGGGGCTGGGCGTGGTGTTCATCTTTGTGTTCATCCAGGCCTGGGGGAACTTCTTTGTCCCCTTCGTGCTGCTCCTGTCCGAAGCGCGGCAGCCGGCTGCAGTTTCGATTTTCAGTTTCTTCGGACAGCACGGAGCAGTGGCCTATGGCCCGCTGGCCGCTTTTTCCATCCTGTACTCGGTGCCGGTCCTGGCCCTCTACGTCATGGTGGCCAGGGGCGCCGGCAACTCCTTCGCCCTGTCAGGTGCCGTCAAAGGCTAGGCCTGCCCGGGCAGGGGAGCAGTCAGTCGATGTCTTCGATGACAGTCCCAAAGGGGATGCTGTCATCGAGGTGGGCCTGATGGCCGTGGGGCAGGTTAAGTACCCGCACGCCATGGCTCCGGTCTGCGGCGGACTGCATCAGGATGGGCCGCACGGTGTTGACGAAACTCGCGCTTTTGTCCGCGAGATACGCCTGGTAACTGGCTGGTAGCTCAATCATTCCATCAGGATAGACCTGCGGCCCGGCCATGGGGAGGGGTCCCCATTGCAGGTATTTCCGCCAGTGGCTTGGATAGGATGGCGGGCGGAGAGCCGCCGTCCGGCTACACCAGCAGTCCACAGTCACCAGGCAGCAGCCATCAGGGGGAAATCCATTGCTTCAGACCAGTGCGCCCGCCCGCATCGAACCGGCGGAGCTGGCCCGTGCACAGCAGGTGGTGGCGAACATTTCCCGCAGCTTCGATGCCAAAGTGGTGGGCCAGGCACGGCTTCGTGAATCCCTGCTGGTGGGCCTCCTGACCGGCGGGCACATCCTGCTGGAAAGTGTTCCGGGGCTGGCGAAGACCACCGC
>JBDTQQ010000060.1:0-9166 GCA_039932075.1 Pseudarthrobacter sp.
CAGCTGGTTAGTCAACCCGCTGAGGATATGGGAGGTATCTTCTCCTGCAGCCACGTCCAACCTCTCTTTGCGCGCATGCATCGTCGCCCTCACGCCGGGCAGGGTGACTGTCCGGGATGACTGCGACGTGTGCGACGTATCGGTTACAACAGCCCGGTCATGTGCGCCGGGCAGGGTCCTATCACGCCTATGTCTGCATTCAGTTCCAGGCGGTCGCCCCGCAGGCATAGTTGTCACCAGCCACTCTAGCTCTGACTTCAGGGCGATGCGTAGCCGCGTCCGTGGCACTGCAGTTGTATTTCGCCGTCATACTGGTTGTGTGACGAAAGCCGCTGCAACGCAGGCTGGAGGCCTTGGATGTGACGCAGAATATGGCGGATCGCAGGGTTGGCAGCTTGAAGCGCAGGCACAAAGGGTGTTGGCTGGGAGTAATGGAAATCACTATGCGAATTGCATGTATTAGGCATTGGAGGAACACGTGAGCGAGGCCGACGCCGCCACTTCGGTAAATGTGGCGGAAAAATTGGGTTTCAAAAGCGGGGATCTGATTCAGGAGTTCGGTTACGACGATGATGTCGATTTCGACTTACGTGATGATATTGAGGACCTCACGGGGTCCGAGCTCCTGGATGAAGACGACCATGACGTTGTAGACGCCGTCATTTTTTGGTGGCGGGAAGGCGACGGGGATCTGGTGGATACCCTCATGGATTCGCTGACCACGTTGAGTGAGGGCGGCGTCGTCTGGGTGCTGACGCCGAAGTCCGGGCGGCAGGGCTACGTGTCCCCGGCGGAAATTCAGGAAGCGGCGCCTACTGCCGGCCTGCACCTCACAACGTCCGCCGGTGTCTCCAAGGACTGGAGCGCAACCCGCCTGGTCAGTAAGAAGAATAAGTGACGCCGGCACTTTCCGTCGCCGCCCGGCCTGTCCCGGCGGTGGGGGAGCCCGCCCCGGATTTTGAGCTGGTAAACCAGTTCGGCGAGCCTGTGAGGCTCTCCGCGTTCCGCGGACAGAACATTGTGCTGGTGTTTTATCCCTTCGCGTTTTCCGGGATCTGCACCGGGGAACTGTGCGAAATCCGGGACAACCTGGCCGTCTTCGAGGATGCCAGGGCAACCGTCCTGGCGGTGTCTGTGGACAGCAAGTTCAGCCTGCGGGCTTACGCCGAAAAAGAAGCCTACGGCTTCGACCTGCTGGCCGATTTCTGGCCCCACGGGGCAGTGGCAAGCACGTACGGTGTCTTCGATCCTGAGACCGGGATGGCAAAGCGCGGCACGTTCATCATCGATGCTGCCGGAACAATCCGCTACGTCGTGGTGAATCCGCGCGGGCAGGCCCGTGAGCTCTCCGAATACCGCGATGTCCTGGCAGGTCTGGACCGGGCCTGACGCCGAATGGACCAGCAGCAGCGGGGCGTTGGCGTAGGCCTGACGGGCTTCGCCAGCCTTCCCGCTGCTAACCCAGCCCCCTTGGGGGATGAACATCTGCAGGGGATGGAAAGCGTCCGGGCGCTGCTCTCCGGCAAACGCCTGGCACTGCTGACCGGCGCCGGGCTGAGTACGGATTCCGGCATTCCGGATTACCGCGGCCCTGACGCTGTGCCGCGTTCTCCGATGACCTACCAGGAGTTTGTCCGCGATGCCGCCAACCGGCAGCGCTACTGGGCGCGTAACCACATCGGCTGGTCGCATTTGCGGCACGCCGATCCCAACCAGGGGCACCGTGCTGTGGCGGAGCTCGAGCGGCGGGGCCTGCTGACCGGCCTCATCACGCAGAACGTGGACCGCCTGCACGAAGAGGCCGGCAGCACAAACGTCATTGATCTTCACGGCCGCTACGATCAGGTGGTCTGCCTGAACTGCGGGCGGACCTACACCCGGCGCCTGCTGGCAGGGGTGTTGGCAGAGCTGAACCCGGAATTCCTGGAGCGTGCCACGAAATCAAGGCTGGTGGAAATGGCCCCCGACGCGGACGCAACCGTTGACGACGCAGCGCTCATCAGCAGCTTCGTTGTTGCGGCCTGCCCAGCCTGCGGCGGAACGCTCAAGCCTGACTTCGTGTACTTCGGGGAGAACGTACCCAAAGAGCGGGTTGAAGCCGCCTACGCCATGGTGGACAACGCCGCCGCCCTCCTGGTTGCCGGTTCTTCACTGACGGTGATGAGCGGGCTGCGGTTCGTTCGTCACGCGGCAAAGAGCGGCAAGCCTGTGGTGATCATCAATCGCGGTGAGACGCGGGGCGACCCCCAGGCCACCATTAAGCTCCATACCGGTGTCAGTGAGTCGCTGACGTGGCTTGCGGCCGAACTTCCCGATCTCTGAGGCATGAGCTTGAGCCAGGACAGGGCGCACGATTGGCTTTTGCTCCTGCACATCAGGTAGAGTTTATGTTCGTTGGTTCACGCGCTGAAGTGCGGAAACTGACCATTTGGGTCTTTAGCTCAGCTGGTAGAGCGCCACGTTTACACCGTGGATGTCATCGGTTCGATCCCGGTAGGACCCACCAGTAAACCCCGTTTGTTCCTAGACTTCACGGTCGGGAACAGCGGGGTTTTTTGTTTCCCCGGCCGCAGCTGAGGGCATACGTCGGCTCGCCGCTTATTGTCGGTGCCCCGGCCTAGAGTTCCCGCCATGGAATACGTGGTGGTTAAGACGTCCCGGGATGGCATCCCGACGGCGGTGGTCAGCGCTGGCAGGGAATGGGCTGTAGGTGCCGAGGCGGTGAGGTGGTTCGAACGGGTGAGCTGGTGGGAGGACCGGCGGCGTATGCCCAAGGGCCTGGGCCGTGTGGATGTTGAGGTCCTCCAGGTCCAGGTCAGGCTCGGACGCAACCCGCAGTCCGCGCTCACCACCATGGTCCTGGAACGCGATGGCCTCGGCGGCGGCTGGCGGCTGCGGGAATCAGCAGCCGATGTTGCCTGACGCATCGGGGCATTGGAAAACCCTCCACCGCGACTATTGGGGGATGCCGCGGTGGAGGGTCTGAAATGAATATACAGTGAACCGCCGGAAACAAACAAATGCCTCCTGTAACGGTGTCGGACGTTGCATCAAGCGGCGATTTTCTCCGTGCATCACCATGCAGCCATTATGATGGTTACTGTTCAGCGGATTGAACAACCAACACCTCGAGCGCTCCCGGCGTGACGATTGAAGGAGAATCATGGCCGATTCCCGCACCCCCCGCTCCTCCGATGGTCTGGGGAGCGCTTCGCCGGCGCCGGCAGTCACCCGCGCTGCCGCCGTCATGGATGCCCTGGCGGCCTCCGCGACCGGCAGGCTGACGCTGAGTGATCTCGCCCGGGAGTTGGGGATCCCGAAGTCATCCACCTCCAACCTGTTGCTCGCCTTGGAAGAAGCCCGGCTCATCAGCCGGCAGGGCGCCGAATTCACCCTTGGCCGCAAACTGGTGGAACTCGGCGCCGCCTACTTGAGCCGGCTTGATGAGGTGCAGGAGTTCTACCGGTTCTGCGAACAGGCGCCTACTCTCTCGGGTGAGACGGTGCGAATAGCCATGCTGGACGGCACCAACGTGATCTACCTGGCCCGCTATGAGGGGCATCCGGCTGTCCGGCTGACCTCCAATATCGGCGACAAGATGCCTGTTTCGCTCTGCGCGGTGGGCAAAGCCCTGATCGCGCGTCTCCACGACCACGACATCGAGGCATTGTTTCCCGACTCGGCGGAGCTTCCAGTACTCACTCCGAAGTCGTTGCGGACGGGCGCAGAGCTGAAGGCGCAGCTGCGCGAGATCCGGGAACAGGGGTATGCCTTCGAGGACGAGGAATCCACTACGGGCGTGGTATGCCTGGCCGTGTCAGTCCCCACGCGCGGTGCCCACGGCCCCAGTCTGGGGCTCTCTGTCACGGCTTTGAAGGCAACTTACTCGGAGGAGCAGGGAGCCCAGATGGTCAAGGAACTGAAAGAGCTGGCCCGGTCCTTGGGCAATCCCATGGGCTAAAAGCGTCCCTCGGCGCTCTCGCACTAACCAAAAGGGGCAAAACCCTTGCGGGCCGTTCAACTTACTGTACTCTGTTCAGTATAGTGATCTACACCGCAGGCGATTTCGCTATCCCACCAGGCCAACGGGGGTCTGGAGTGTTCTTGAGGGAGTTCTTGTGACAACTCGTACTAATTCACCGCAGGCTGACGTGGACGGCACTACCGTCGATCCGGAGCAGCTGCGTCGGGCAACTCTTGCCAGCTCAGTGGGCTCCGCCCTGGAGTACTACGACTTCTACATCTACGGCCTGGCGTCCGCGCTCATCTTCGGTCCGCTCTTCTTCTCACCGTTGGGCGAAAGCGGAGCAGTCATCGCTTCCTTCGCTACCTATGGCGTGGGCTTTGCCGCCCGGCCGTTCGGCGGCATGGTGTTCGGTTATATCGGGGACCGCTTCGGCCGGAAAATGGTCCTGATCCTGACCATCGGGCTCATGGGCATGGCAAGTTTCGCCATCGGACTCCTGCCAACCTTTGAACAGGCTGGAATGGTGGGAGCCGTGCTTCTGGTGGCCCTGCGCATCCTTCAGGGTTTGGGTGCCGGCGCCGAGCAGGCCGGTGCCACCACCCTGATCTCGGAAGTGGCCCCGCGCCGCCGTCGTGGTTTCTTTGCTTCCCTGCCGTTCGTTGGCATCCAGCTCGGCACGCTCCTGGGCGCCGGCACCTTCGCCCTGATGGCGCTGGCTGACAAGGAAGTGCTGCAGGGCTGGCTGTGGCGCGTGCCGTTCCTGGCGAGTGTCATCCTGATCGTCATTGCCGTCTTCATCAGGCTCCGGCTCAAGGAGACCCCGGTGTTTCAGGAACTCGAAAAGCACAAAGCCGTGGTGAAGAACCCCGTCACCCAGATCTGGAAGCACTCCAAAAAGAACGTGCTCATCGGCATCGGACTGCGAATGGGAGAAAACGGCAACTCCTCCATCTACTCCGCCCTGCTGGTCTCCTTCATCAGCATGCCCGCCGGTATCTTTGCCGGCGACAAGTTCATTGGCCCCACCGGCCTCCTCATTGCCGCCGGATTCGCAGCAGTCATGGTGGTCACCTTCGGAGCCCTGTCTGACCGTTTCGGCCGAGTCCCGGTCTACCGCTACGGTGCGCTGTTCCAGGCCATCATCGCCCTGCCCGCGTTCTACCTGGTCACATTGGGCAGCGTGACCCTTGTCTGGGTAGTCATGGTGGTGGGTATCGCCTTGGGCGTCCAGTCCATGCTCGGCCCGCAGTGCGCCCTGTTGCCCGAACTCTTCGGTTCCCAGCACCGCTTCACGGGCGTGGCGTTGAGCCGTGAGCTCTCAGCCGTCCTCGCCGGCGGCTTCGCTCCCATGATCGGCGTTGCCCTCCTCGCCGCCACCGGCCACTCCTGGCTTGTCCCCGCGATCTACTCGCTGGTACTGGCGCTGATTTCTTTTGGAACAACGTTCTTCACCCCCGAGACCAATGGCCGCGACCTGGTCCTTGTGGAGGATGCCAGCTAGCCAAATTGCGCGCGGACCACAGGTGGCCTCCCCACTATGGGGGAGGCCACCTGTGCGCGTTCCGGGCGGGCTGCTGCTGCATACTCATGACGGCGGCCGGCTAGTGCTGTTCGTCGCCCGAACCATGCCAACGCGAAGAGCCCCTGCCGGGTTCCTGAAGCCAAGAATCCAGCAGGGGCTCTTCCGTGGGTACCGGCGAAGTGCCGTCAGTAGAAGTGCACCGGATCGACGAGGTGGGGGAGGTCGCCGCCGTCAAGGAAGGTGCGGAGGTTGCTGCAGAACCGTTCTGCGATCAGGCGGTTTTCTGCCGCACTGAGCGCGGAGGTGTGGGGTGACACCAGGACCTTGGGGTGCTCCCACAGCGGGCTGTCCTCGGGAAGCGGTTCAACGGCAAAGACGTCCAGGCAGGCGTAGGAGACCTGGCCGTTGTTGAGTGCTTCCAGGAGGGCGTCTTCGTCCACCACGGTGCCGCGGCCAACGTTCACAAACACCGTTCCGGGTTTCATCGCGGCAAAGACTTCGCGGTTGAACAGCTTCTCCGTGAACGGTGTGCCGGGCAGGGTGTTCACCACGGCATCGGCAGTGGCAAGGAGCTGTGCGAGCCCGTCGTTGTCCGCCACTTGATCGATTCCCTCAATCGGTTCCACGGTGCGTTTGGTGCCGCTGACCTTCATACCGAGGGCCCGTGCAATCCGGGCCGTCTCCAGGCCGATCTCGCCGAGGCCGGTGACAACGAGCGCGGATCCGCTGACCAGCCGGGTGGGGGTCCGGAGCTCGGGCCACGCCTTGGCGGCCTGGTCCCGGACCAGCTCGGCGCTGCGCTTGAAGCCGTTGAGGATGCCCAGTGCCGCGAATTCTGCGAGCGGCAGGGAGTGGACCCCGGCCGAGGTGGTGACCTTGAACTTGCTGAGCGTTTCCTGGTCCAGTCCCGAGGCCTTGACCGCGCCCCCTGCACCGGCCGCCATGGCGTGTACCCATTGCAGCCGCGGGTTCTCACGGGCAATGCGCGCCAGGCCTGCCGGGCTCTCGTTGGGCAGGCCGTACAGGACCTGTGCTTTGTTGAGCATGTCCCAGTACTGCTCTTCCTGCGCTGGGGTCCGCTTGAAGTCCGGGTCCCCGGCATGGTCAGCGGGAAAACGCTCGGGGGGAAGGAGGTCCGGCTCGTAGAGAACGGTCACGGACGGGTCTACTGCGCGGATGCGGTCCACATGCTCTGCTTCGAGCGGGACGGCGATCGCGACGGTGGTTTGAGTCGTCATAGTGTTCATCATACTGAATAGAGGCTAGGATATTGGACAGATTTCCCTACATTAACCACACAACGAGGTGAGTCGAGGCTTTTGATGGAAGACAAAAGAGCGGGCTTTGTTGGCCTTGGGCTGATGGGGCTGCCCATGGCACAGAATCTGGTCCGCGCCGGATGGAACATCACCGCTTGGAACCGTTCCGAAGGTCCCCTGCGAGATCTGGTGCTGATGGGCGCAACCGCAGCGCCCCACGTTGCGGCGCTGCGGGATCTCCCGATCATCGCCTTTATGCTGCCGGACCTTTCCTTCATCGAGGAGGCGACGGCGGGGCTGCTGGCGGACTGGGCTGAAACGCCACCTGCGGCCGGTACGGCGGTCGTTGTGATGAGTTCGGTTTCACCCGCCAAGGTCCGGGACTTCGGCCGCCGGGTGCAGGACGCGAGTGACGGCCGCGCCGTGGTGGTGGACGCCCCGGTCAGCGGCGGAACCAAGGGGGCAACCGACGGCACCCTGGCCATCATGGCCGGCGCTTCGTCCGAAGACTTCCGGCGGCTTGAGCCCTTCTTTGCGGCGATGGGAACCACAGTCCGGCACATGGGTCCATTGGGCTCAGGGTCGCTGGCCAAGGCCTGCAACCAACTCATCGTGGGAACCACGACGGCGGCGCTCGCCGAGGCGGCCGAGCTCGCCGAGCGATCCGGCATGGATCCGGCGGCACTCTTTGACGTACTGGCCGGCGGTCTGGCCGGCAGCCGAGTGCTCGAAAACGTGGGTCCCCGGCTGGTCCGGAAGGACTACGCACCCACGGGCCCGGCCAAATTCATGCACAAGGACCTTTCCTTTGTGCTCGAGTCAGCCCGGGCGGCTGGCGCTGCGGTGCCCATGGCGACTGCCGGCGTCGAACTCTACGCCGAACTCAATCGCCAGGGCTTGGGCGACCAGGACCTGGCCGTGGTGCGGCAGGCTATTTCACATTTGAGCGACAACCCCGATGACGCGGAAACTGCCGATTCGGCGACGAAAGGAACGGCTGCTTCATGAGTGGGCTTTTTGATTTGACGGGGCGTGTTGCTTTGGTGACGGGGTCGAGCCGGGGGATCGGCAACGCACTGGCGCGGGCGCTGGCAGATGCGGGTGCGACGGTGGTGCTGAACGGTGTCAACGCGGAGCGCCTCAAGGCCGCGGAGGTGGCGATGGCCGCTGATTTCGCCCCGGGCAGGGTCCACAGCATCGCCTTTGACGTCACGAAGGACAGCGAGGCTGCGCGGGGTGTTGCGTGGGTGGAGGAGCATGTAGGGCCGTTGCGGATCCTGGTGAATAACGCCGGGATCCAGCACCGGGTGCCGATGCTTGAGCTGGACCTTGCGGACTGGGAGCGGGTGATTGCCACGGATCTGACGAGCGCGTTCCTGGTGGGCCGGGAGGCGGCCCGGCACATGATTCCGCGGGGGCGGGGCAAGATCATTAACATCTGTTCGGTGCAGACGGACCTGGCCCGGCCCACGATTGCCCCGTATGTTGCGGCGAAGGGCGGGCTGCGGAACCTGACCCGGGCCATGACGGCTGAGTGGGCGGGTTCGGGTTTGCAGATCAACGGGATCGCTCCGGGCTACATCCACACGGAGATGACGCAGAACCTGGTGGATGATGAGCAGTTCAATGCCTGGATTCTGGGCCGGACGCCGGCGGCCCGGTGGGGGACCGTGCAGGATCTGGCGGGCCCGGCGGTGTGGCTGGCCTCGGACGGGTCGGACTTTGTGAACGGGCAGACGATCTTTATCGACGGCGGAATGACGGTGGTGGTCTGATGGGTGCGCACACATCACTGAATGAGACATCCCCCACCGTGTCAGCAGCGTTGGTGCAGGCACTGCCGGTTTCGGGTCCGGCGGTGGTGGCGTATGCGGCCGGGGATCTGCGGATCGAGGACGTGCCGCTGGCGGTCCCGGGCCCGGACGAGGCGGTGGTGGAGGTGGCCTATGGCGGGATTTGCGGGTCGGACCTGCATTACTGGCTGCACGGGGCGGCAGGGGAATCGATCCTGAAGGCCCCGATGGTGCTGGGCCATGAGATTTCCGGGACCGTGGTGGCGGCCGCTGCTGACGGCACCGGCCCGGCAGCCGGTACCCCGGTGGCAGTCCATCCCGCGACGCCGGGTCCGGGCGACGGGACGGTGCGCTACCCGGCGGACCGGCCGAATCTGTCCCCGGGCTGCACCTACTTGGGCAGCGCCGCGCGGTTCCCGCACACCGACGGGGCGTTCGCCCGCTTCGTGAACCTGCCGGCCAGGATGCTCCGTGCCCTCCCGGCGGGCCTGGATCTGCGCACCGCGGCGCTGATCGAGCCGGCCTCGGTGGCCTGGCACGCCGTCGCCCGGGCCGGGGACGTGGCCGGCAAGAGCGCCTTGGTGATCGGGTCCGGCCCCATCGGTGCCCTGGCCGTCGCGGTCCT
>JBDTQQ010000061.1:0-9092 GCA_039932075.1 Pseudarthrobacter sp.
TTATCCGCCTTCACCTGCGCCGCTGACGCGGGAGGCTCCGGAATCTGGCTACTCACAGGTGGCGTCCTTCCCCATCGGCGTACGGGTCCGCGCCCGTTGCCGGCCGCACGGGTTCACCGAATCCTGGCTGACCGAATGCGGGCTCACCGTAGGGCGGCTGACCGTATGCCGGCTCGCCGTACGGGGGCTCGGCCAAGCCTGGCCGGCCCACGACGGGTTCATCGTAGAACGGCTCGCCAATCCCGGCCGTCACGACCGGTTCGGTGGAGGGATACGCCGCGGGGTAGCCGGGCTGCTGCGCTGCCGGGCGGGTGTTTCCGGTCGAAGCGGGGGCGCCGGCCTGCAGGCTGCGGCCCAACCGTCCTGCCAACACGCCCGCGCCTGCGGCGAGGAGGAGGAAGGTGCCGGGACGCTGCCGGGCAAAGTTCTGGACCTCGTTCAGCAGGGATCCGGGGTCCCGGCCGTCAAGCCACGATGCCACGGACTGCGATCGGTCGGCTGCCTGGCGCACCAGATCCGAGGCCACGCCAGGCTCATTGGAGGCGTCTGCCATAGCGCGCAGTTCGGTGGAGATGGAGCGCATCCCCTCTGCCACTTTCTGCTGCTGCGTGCCCGCTTGGCTGGTGAGGTCCGATTTGGCCTGGTGCAGGAGTTCCCGGGCATTCGTTTTCACTTCGGTGGCTACATTGGCAGCCTCCGCCTTGGCGGTTTGGGCCACGTCCTGGGCCGCACCGGCTGCCTGGTTCGCCACCTCTGAAGCTTCTGTTTTAGCCGCGTCGGTTTTGGAAGCGGAGCCACCCGGCGTTCCGGCGGGCATGGCCGGGGCCGGTTCGCCGTACTGGTCGAGGGTCGACGGGGATGTCTGGGGCCATTGGTTCTCAGTCATTGTCGCTCTCTTTCTTGATGGATCACGTTCTTGGTGGATCACTCTGGCGAGAGTGCCAGCGGTGCCGGCTCGGAACGAATAGTAAGCAAGGTTAGTATTAAATACTAAGCACACTTGCCATCTACTTTGCAAGGGCTGGCTCTTTCCAATGGCGGCCCCCGGCAGGGGAGGGGAGGTTCTGCAGCAGGAATCATAGGCCCGCTTGCCAAGGGGATGATAAGCATGCTTATGGTAGTTGCGCGAACCATGCGTAATCCGTCTATGACGTGCACCGTCGTCGTAGGCAAAGACAGCATCGACGTCACTGCGTCGTGTGAACGTCAGAGGCAAGGACGGTTCAGATGAAGAGCAATTCAGAGAGTGATGTCCGGGATGGATACCGGCTCCTCGTCTTGGCAGCGCGGTTGTTGCAGCGCCGCCAAGATGAGGCCCTGGCTCCCCTGGGGCTGACCCGGGCCGCGGCTATTGCCATGGGCGGCCTCGCCAACGGCCCCCTCAACCAGGAACAGCTGGCCACCGCTATCCACGTCAAAAGCCAGACCATCGGCAGGGTCCTGGAGCGGCTCCAGGCTGCGGGACTGGTCACCAGGACACGCCATCCGCGGGACCGCCGCCAATTCATTATCGGGCTCACTGACGCTGGCAGCGCCCTCCTGCAGTCCGCCCGTGACGCGCAGGCCAATGCCTTCCCCGCCGACGCGCAGGGATGGCTAAGGCTCCGCAAGGAGCTCACCAGATTCGTGGACAGCCTGCAGAACCCCGCATCCGCCGAGCCCCGCTCAGCGTCAGCAATGCCCCGTCAATGGATCGACAAGTGAGGCTTGTCCCGGAAGGTGCTGGACGTCCCGCTAGGGCAACCTTGACGCCTTTAGCATCGTGGCCTCGCCGGCCCGCTCGGGTTCCAGCAGCACCGGGCTGACCAGCACGGCCGGGCCGCGGTGCAGGATGCCGTCGGTGAGCGGCTGGCAGCGCACGCCGCCCCGGCCACGCATCGCCTTGTGGGCGCCGGGGGCCAGCATCTGGTCCATCCACGCGCAGGGGTTGGCAGGACGGCCCGCCCTGAGCCGCACCGCGTGTCCGCCAGATTCCAGCACAAACTCGCCGGAACTCAGCGGTGCCAGCTGAGCTCCACGGAGGACAATGTTGCGCCGGGTCAGCAGCGGGTCAAAAGGTGCCGTGCCCAGTTCCGCCGCCATCGCTTCGAGAGCCTCGATGGAAATCAGCGTAACGGCCGCGTCCATGTGCGCTGCCTTCCCGAAAAACCGGTCACCGACGATCCCTTTGCCCGCCACTAGTTCGACAGTTTCCGCATCCGCGGTGGGGACGTCCGCCGCCCCCTCGCGTGCGCGTCCGAAGTAGGCATGCGCGGGGGACACCAGCAGATGCAGGATCTCGATGTCGTACCGGTAGGTTGCTGTCATGTCCTAAAACTATCCTTGGTTGAGCGGACCTCGCATAGGATCGGAAGCGTGGAACTAACCGAGAGGGAGCTGCAGGCGCCCTCTGTGGCGGGCAAACAAGCCGCAAACTACTTGAGGGTATGAATCATGGCTTCGAACAATGACCGCGAATCCGACGTCGATGTGGAGGCGGGTCAGCACGGCGGCGTGCAGTCCGTGGACCGGGCCATCGCGGTCCTGGAAATCCTGGCACGGGACGGCCACGCCGGTGTGAGCGACATTGCTGAGGAGATGGGGATTCACAAATCCACCGTCTCCCGGCTGCTGGGTTCGCTGGTGAGCAGGGAGATGGTCCACCAGAACAGTGAGCGCGGAAAGTACCAGCTTGGCTTTGGCATCCTGCGGCTGGCCAGCTCCATCCCGGGCCGGCTGAGCCTGGTCCGGGAGGCTCGCCCCATATTGGAAAGCCTGGCCGACGAGTTCAAGGAGACGGTGAACCTCGCTGTCCTGCGTTCGAACTTCGCGGTCAATGTGGACCAGGCAATGGGGCCGTCCACGCTGGCAACGTATGACTGGGTGGGCAGCCTGACCCCGCTTCACGCCACATCGAGCGGAAAGGTCCTGCTGGCGGCGCTGTCCGCGGATGAGCGGGACCGGATCCTGAAGGATACGGGGCTGCCTGGCCGGACTCCGCGGACCATTACCAACCGGGGAAAGCTGGAGAACGAACTGATCAACATCGCCCGGGACGGCTACGGCGTGACGCTGGAGGAATTCGAGATCGGCATCAACTCCATGTCCGTGCCGGTGTACAACCACTTGGGAACTGTCATTGGCGCCATCAGCATCTCCGGCCCCGTCTTCCGCTTCGACCCCGAGAAGGAGCCGGGACTGATCGAGGGAATCAAGCAGGCGGGCCTCCAAGTCAGTGCCAAGATGGGCTACAGCCGGCGCTAGCTTGTTCCAGTCCGCGTGCAAAAACAAGCGCCCCGGACATAAGTCCGGGGCGCTTGTTTGTTCTGTTGTGCCGCCGTTTGCGAACCCTCAGGAGGCGCGGCTTGCCAGAGATTCGTTCCGTTCGAGGGTTTCAGCCCGTTCCTCCAGCGGCGGGGTGCCAGCGGTAAGGCCCAGCCGCACCTCACCTGACTGGGCGATGTCACCCACCTTCTCCTGTACCCAGTCGTGGAATGCGGCGATATGGTGCTCGCTCGGGACCAGCACGCCGCCCTTGGCGTAGGTCTTCGAGGCCATGCCGGGCTGGCAGCGTTCGCAGGCGTCGAAATCCTGCATGTTTACCCGGTGGAACAGTTCCACCGAGGCCGTGACATCCTTCCCGCTTTGAACCACCGAGGGCAGGTAAAGCCAGTCGCATTCAACAATGGTGTGGTCCGCGGACATGGGGAACATGCGGTGGATGATCACGTGGTCCGGCACCAGGTTCACAAACACGGTGGGTTTGATGGTGATGGCGTAGTAGCGCCGGTCCTGGTCCTCGCCCACGCCGGGGATGACATCCAGGCCCTCGGAGCCGTCGATGGTGAAACCCTTGATATCGTCACCGAACTCCGCGCCGTGGCCCACGAAGTACTGGGCAGCAAGGCCGTCGGCGAACTCCGGCAGGACCTCTGTCAGCTCCGGGTGGATGGTGGCGCAGTGGTAGCACTCCATGAAGTTCTCAATGATGAGCTTCCAGTTCGCCTTCACGTCATAGCGGATGCGGCGGCCGAGACTGAGGTTGGCCACGTCGTAGCCTTCGATTGCCTTCAGATCACCCAGCCGCTCCTCAATGGCGCCCATGACTTCTTCTTCGAACGACGGCGGCTCGTCGGCCAGGCATACCCACACGTAGCCGAGGTACTCACGGAGGTGGACTTTCACCAGGCCGTACTCGTCCCGATCGATATCCGGCATTTTGGTGAGGTTGGGCGCGGCGATGAGCTTGCCCTCAAAATCGTAGGTCCAGGCGTGGTATGGGCACTGGAACGAGCGGGCGGCTTCGCCCTGTTCCTCCATGCACAGCTTTACTCCGCGGTGCCGGCAGACGTTGTAGAACGCGCGGATGGCACCCTTGCGGGTGCGGCTGATCAGCACACTCTCGCGCCCGATCTGCACGGTCTTCCAGGCGCCGGGCTTGTCCAGGTCTGCGGACCGGATGGCGCAGAACCACATCTGCTCGAAGATCCGCTCCTGCTCGGCCCGGAACACGGCCTCATCCACATAGGTGTAACCGGGCAGGGTGGGGATCAGACTCGGGGCACTAACCTCAACAGACAATTTGTCCTCCTTACGAACAAAGATCAACAGCAAAACTTGGTGGGTGGGTGTTGGTTCGGGTGTGGGTTGGGCAGTTAATGGACGACGGCGGCGCCCACCAGTGCGGGCTCGTCCTGTCGGGCGGGTGGTGCAGGGGGAGTGGCCGGGGCAGGAGCCGCCGGTGCCGGGACAGCCGCTGCCAGGCTGCGGCGCCACTTGGTGAAGAGCCGCGGCTGGTTCATGCCGAGGACCGCCACGGCAACATCGGCACGGTAGTAGACGGCAAGGCAGCTGTGCGTGTGGATGTCGCCGGCCTCGATCTCCAGCCGGTCGTAGCCTGCGGCGTGGCCGGCAAACTGCAGCTTGACGCCGTGCTGGTCCGACCAGAAGTAGTGCGGCTTGGCCGCTTTCGGTGCCGCGTCAGCGTCGAGCAGGGCTTCGATGGCAACGGCTGGCCGTTCCAAGGCGCAGGTCCAGTGCTCCATCCGGCGGTGCGTTCCGGTCGCGTCGTCGAACCAGGCGGCGCAGTCGCCCACGGCCACGATCCCCGGCACGCCAGTGCGCCCCATGGCATCGCAGACGACTCCGCAGCGCAGCTCCAGGCCGGAGCCCTCAAGCCAGTCGGTGTTGGGCTCGGATCCGATGCCCACCACCACAACATCGGCGCCCACGTAGCGTCCGCCGCGGAGCCGGAGGCCGGTGACGTTGCCTTCGCCGCTGTAGAAGTCCTCAATAACGGCAGAGGAAATGAGTTCAACCCCGTTGGCCGCGTGGAGCCCGGCCACCACTCCGCCCATCTCAGTTCCGAGCTGGGCGGCGAACGGCACGGGCTTCGTATCGATGATGGTTACGTCCATGCCCCGTGATGCAGCAGCGGCGGCAACTTCCGCGCCGATGAAGCCTGCGCCGATGACGGCCATCCTGCTGCCGGGCACCAGCTCGGGAGCAAGGTCCTGGGCGTCGGCGAGTGTGCGAAGGGTAAAGACATTGCTGAGCCCGGCCAGTGTGGGCAGCTGCCGCGCCCTCGCCCCGGTGCTGATCACGATGCCGTCCGCCCGAACTGAACTGCCGTCCTTGAGGAGGACGGTGAGGGACTCAGCATCGAGGGAGGCTGCCCCACTGCCCAGAAGCCATTCAGCATCCAGCCCTTCGTCGTCGGCTTCCAGGGAAAGATCCTCTGCCGTAACCCGGCCCAGGAGGAACTCCTTGGACAGTGGTGGCCGGTCGTACGGCCGGTGGGGTTCATCACCAATGATGACCAACCGACCTTTGAAGCCTTGGGCGCGAGCCGCACGGGCGGCAGCAAGGCCGGCCAGGGAGGCCCCCACAATCGCAAGCGTCTGCATTCAACATCCTCTTTCAATTGCTTCTTACGCAACAACAATCGCTATATGCAACAGAGTGATCCATGCCACCCTCACTGTCAAGGGATGGATCCGCCGGATGTCGGAGCCGCGCAATACTGCGGAAAAACCTTGACAAGTATTGTGACTAAGCGCACTCTGTTGCTTATGGCGATTGCTGTTGTTCATGACGGAACATATTCGGCGGCAATTGACCGCCAGGATCCCCCACCAAAGAAGAGGTCACTCATGCACAAGGCATGCCCGCTCAGCGAACTGGCGCCCGGGGAAGCGCTCCGGCTGAACACGTCACCGCCCATCGCCGTCTTCCATACGGAAGAGGGCGAACTCTTCGCCATTGACGACACATGTACCCACCAGGATGCGTCCCTGGCCGACGGCTGGGTGGAGGACTGCTGGGTTGAATGCCCGCTGCATGCGTCACGGTTTAACCTGCGCACCGGGAGCGTCGACGCACCGCCGGCCAAACTGCCGGTCCGCTCCCACGAAGTATCAGTGATCGATGGCGACATCATGATCACCGAATCCACGGAGGTCCCCAACCTTCCCCCCGGACTGACCGTGGACGGCCACGTCTAGCAGCAGCCCGTGAACCGAACAAAGGACTTGCTCATGGCTTTGAACAGTGAAACCCGGCCGGACAATGACGTCCTGGACGAACCAGATTTCCTCCCCGCGTCCTACGATCCGGAGACGGACGCGGAAGACACCGAACAGATCATGCAGGAACTCCGCCAGACCCAGGCCGAGCAGGCGGTGGCTAACCGCCGGAACCGGAAGCTCACCCTCGACAAGGCCACCTTCGGCATCACCGGTGCTGTCGCCCTGGCCTTCGTGGCCTGGGGCTTCCTGGGCCGGGATAGCCTGTCTGCCACCTCAACACTCGCCCTCGATTGGGTAATGGAGTACACCGGCTGGCTCTTTATGGTCCTGGCCTCATTGTTTGTTGTCTTTGTCCTCTGGCTGGCCCTTGGTAAATGGGGAAACATCCCGCTCGGCAAGGATGGCGAAAAGCCCGAGTTCAAGACGGTCTCCTGGATCTCGATGATGTTCGCGGCAGGCATGGGCATCGGCTTGATGTTCTACGGCGTCGCTGAGCCGCTCTACCACTACATCTCCCCGCCGCCCGGAACCGTGGACGGGAGCACTCCCGCAGCCATCCAGACGGCCATGGCCACCTCCATCTTTCACTGGACCCTCCACCCCTGGGCCATGTACGCCGTGGTGGGAATTGCCATGGCCTACGGCACCTACCGCCTTGGCCGCAGGCAGCTTATCTCCGCAGCGTTTACTTCACTGTTCGGCATCAGGACTGTGGAAGGGCCGGTGGGGAAGTTCATTAACATCCTTGCGATCTTTGCCACGCTTTTTGGCACGGCCGCTTCCCTCGGCCTGGGTGCACTGCAGATCGGCAGCGGCCTGACGTCGAATGGCTGGATCGGCGAAATCGGCACCCCCGTCCTGGTGGCCATCGTTGCCATCCTGACTGCCTGCTTCGTAGCCTCGGCCGTGTCCGGCATCAGCCGCGGCATCCAGTGGCTGTCCAACATCAACATGGTCCTGGCCGTGGTCCTGGCACTCATCGTCTTCATCGCCGGGCCCACCCTGTTCATCCTGAACCTTATCCCCGCCGCAGTAGGGGACTACGCCAGGGACCTCGCCGAAATGTCCTCCCGCACCGAGGCCGTCGGTGACGAGGCACTGCGCAAATGGATGTCCGGCTGGACCATCTTCTACTGGGCCTGGTGGGTGTCCTGGACGCCTTTTGTCGGCATGTTCATCGCCCGGATCAGCCGGGGCCGGACCATCCGCCAGTTCGTTACCGGCGTCCTGCTGGTCCCCAGCATCGTCAGCGTCATCTGGTTCGGAATCTTTGGCGGAACAGCCTTCCACGTCCAGCAGGAAGCGGACAAGGCGGGCACCCCCGGCCTGGTGTCCATGGTAAACGGGGCACCGTCCATCGACTTCGACGGAGCACTCTTCGACCTGGTGAAGAACATGTCCATGCCTGCCTGGCTGACCACCGCGGTCATCATCCTGGCCATGGTCCTGGTGGCCATCTTCTTCATCACCGGGGCCGACTCGGCGTCGATCATCATGGCGTCACTAAGCTCCAACGGGTCCTCCGACCCGAAACGGGGCCTCGTGATTTTCTGGGGCCTCCTCACCGGTGCCGTGGCGGCGGTGATGCTGCTGGCCGGCGGTGACGAGCCCTCGGAAGCACTCTCGGGACTGCAACGCATCACCATTGTGGCGGCGCTGCCGTTCGTGCTGGTCATGCTGCTGCTGTGCTTCGCCCTCGTCAAGGACCTGCGCCGGGACCCGATGTCCCTCCGGCGTCGGCTGGCGGACTCAGTGGTCGAACGTGCCATCCGCACAGGCGTAGACCAGCATGGCGGAGTCCAGTTCGATCTCGTGACCAAACATGAATGCGGCGAACGCTGCCCGGACGGGATCCGCTGCCCCGGCGATGCCCCTAGTACCGAGTCCGCCAAGCCCGCACCGACGCTTTAGGAGCAACAACCGTGACCATCCTTATCGAGCGCCGCGGCCCGGGCAATGCCACCGCCGCAGCAGGCGCCGCGACGGCAGCCGCCACCACCCGCCCCGCCCAGTTCATCCTCACCCTTTCCTGCCCCGAGCAGCCCGGAATTGTCCGCGCTGTGACGGCGTTCCTGGCAGACCGTGGCTTCGACATCGTGGAGCACCAGCAGTTCGACGACCACGTCAGCGGGAATCTCTACCTGCGGACGGCGTTTACTGGCGGCCGCGGCCCCGGGCACAGCCCCCAGGAGGAATGCGACCACCTGGACGAGAACAACGTAGAGAGCCTGACCGCGGCCTTTGCACCCATCGCCGGCGAGTTCGGCATGGACTTCAGGATCCACGATGGCAGGCCGCAGCGTCTGCTGGTGATGGTCTCGAAGTTCGGGCACTGCCTCAATGACCTCATCTTCAGGTGGCAGGCCGGCAGCCTTGGCGCGGAGATCGCCGTCGTGGTTTCCAACCACGAGGACCTGCGCCCCATGGCGGAGGCCGCGGGCCTCCCGTTCATCCACGTTCCGGTAACGGCGGCCACCAAGCCGGAAGCCGAGGCGCGGCTGCTTGAACTGGTCGCCGAATATGACGCCGATCTGGTGGTCCTGGCCCGCTACATGCAGGTGCTGTCCAATGACCTGTGCACCAGCC
>JBDTQQ010000062.1:0-9017 GCA_039932075.1 Pseudarthrobacter sp.
TAGAACTGAAACTTTGGGAAAACAGTTCCCGAAGGGGTAGTAAAACATGCATACGCATGCTCTACTGGAAAAAGCGGATAGTTGATGATTCAACAGATGAAGCGTCAAGCTATCCGGCCTTACCACCTCACTCATCAAGGAGATACACCATGGCTATTCCCGCAGACGTGACCACCGGCACCTGGACCCTCGACAACTCACACAGCGAAATCGGCTTCACCGTCCGCCACGCAGGCATCAGCAAGGTCCGTGGCCAGTTCAAGGACGCAGCAGCCACCCTGGCCCTCGCTGAGAACGTGGCCGATTCCAAGATCAGCGCCACCATCCAGACCGTCAGCTTCGATTCCGGCGACGCCAACCGCGACGGCCACGTCCGCGGCGAAGATTTCTTCGACGTCGAGAAGTTCCCGGAAATCTCCTTCGTCTCCAACGGCCTGGTGGCCGCCGGCGACGGCTACGAGCTGAGCGGTGACCTCACCATCAAGGGCGTCACCCGTCCGGTCACCCTGGAGACCGAATTCAACGGCGTGGCCGTTGACCCGTTCGGCATGACCCGCGCCGGCGTTTCCGCCGAAACCACCATCAGCCGCAAGGACTTCGGCCTGACCTGGAACGCAGTGCTCGACGCCGGCGGCGTGCTGGTCAGCGACAAGGTTGCCATCAACCTGGAGCTGGCATTCATCGCCCCCGCAGCATAATTCGTTCCGCAGCTGAGAGCGATTATTCAGTAGCTAACAGCTCTGTTCAGTAGCTAACAGCGCCGCGCCCGGCCGTCAGGATCCCCAGCGATCCCGGTGGCCGGGCGCGGTGTTTAACGCCGTGTTTAGTTCCTGGATCCGGCAGGGCACGCCGTCTACAGTGAGAGCCATGAGCAACCCTAGTGAAGTCCCGCAGCCCCAGCAGCCCGGCGCCCAGCCCCCTGCCGGCAACGTTCCTCCCGCCGGCTACGAGCCGCCGCAAGGTTACCCCAACCCGCAGGGTCAGCAACCACCACAAAATCAGCAACCGCCGCACCAGGGGTACCAGCAGCCGGGCCAGCCGTACGGCCCGCCTTACGGCCAGCCGGGGCAGGGCTACCAGCAGCCGGGTGGATTCCAGTTCCAGATGCCCACCGATGGTCCCCGTAGCTTCAACGACGTTATGCCCAAGGGCGGTCTGTCCGGCATGTTCAGCGTGACGGGACTGCCCACCGAACTCAAGGTCTCCTACTGGATCTGGCTCATCGGCGGCATGCTCGGCGTCCTCGGTAGCTTCTTCGGCCTGCTTGCCACCCTGGCCCTGTTCACCGTCGCCCCGGGATTGGCTGCCTTGCTCCTCCTTCTGGTTCTGGTGGCACTCGTCCTGGCCGCCGCCCAGATTGTCCTCGCCCTGAAGATGAAGGAAGGCAAGGAGTGGGCCCGCCTGGCGCTCACCATCGTTGCCGGCGTCTCACTGGTCCTGGCGTTGATCGGCGGCAGTGTGGGTGAAGGCATAGGCAACAACTGGCTCGGATTCCTCATCAGCGCAGCGGCAACAGTCCTGATGTGGCTTCCCAACTCGCAGGCTTGGTTCACCGCCGTCAAGGGCCGCGCTTAGGCGGTCCGTTTCGGGCAGGCTTCATCGGCCGGTTCAGGCCGTTCCGGCAGGTCCGCGGCGCTATTAGGGCTTCCGGCGCAGGCGGGAATACCTCTTTGGAATGACCCGCCGCGGCTCGGGCGGGGGGTACGGTGGAAGTAAGCCGTACTGGGGGGCAGGGCCAGTGGACTGCACCCAGCAGCCGAACTGACTTCCAACCTGCAAAGGACCGCTCATGAGCACGCCAGTCCCGCCTCCTGTCCCCAACGAGCCTGAGCCCGGTGACCAGCCGCCGGCGCCCCGTTATGGTGAGAACAGCCCACAGCCGGGTCAGAACACACCGCAATACGGGCAAAACGCCCCGCAGGCACCGCAATACGGGCAAAACGCCCCGCAGGCACCGCAATACGGCCAGAACGCACCGCAGGCACCGCATTACGGCCAGAACCCACCGCAGTACGGGCAGCCCGCTTCCCCGGCCTACGGCCAGCAGCCGTACGGCCAGTCCCCCTACGCCCAGTACCCCTCGGATAAGCCGCAGGCCACCGGGCTTAATGGCGTTCCCCAGCTGGTCAACATTTCCTTCTGGCTCCTGATCGCCGCCGCGGCGGTGTTTGTCGTCTCCATGCTCATGGGCATCCCGATGCTCGATGACCCGGCTATTCGCAGTGCTTTCGAGGATGCCATGCGCAGCAGCGGCGCCACCGGCGCTGAGTTCAACTTCGAGGATTTCAAGAGCGCCCTCGCCGGAATGCTGGTGGTCATGGCCATTCTAGGGGCCGGCATGTACCTGCTGGTGGCATTCTTCATCCGCAAGGGTAAGAACTGGGCCCGGATCCTGGGCACCGTGTTCGCCGCCCTGTCTGTATTCAGCCTGTTCCAGGTACCCAGCATCGGAACCCTGGGAACTCTGGCAGGCATTGCGGCGATCGTTCTGCTGTATCTGCCAACCACTTCTCCTTACTTCCGCAAGCAGCAGCCGTTCGCCAACCCCTACGGCACTCCGGGGCCCACGCCGGGTAACCCGTACGGCCAGTAAGTTCCAAGCAGTAACCCACACCTTAACGAGGTGGACCCCACCGGCCGCCGAACGACAACCTAGGCAGTCTGGTCCGGGGTCTGCGCCCGTTGTGCGTGGTAAGCGAGAATCTGCAGTTCGGTGGCCATGTCCACCTTCCGGAGGTTGACGTCGTCGGGGACCTGAAGCATGACGGGAGCAAAGCTCAGTATGCTGTGGACTCCAGCTGCCACCACGCGGTCGCAGACCGCCTGCGCAACCGCCGCCGGCAGCGCAAGGACCACCATGTTGGTGCCAGTTCGGTGAAGCACTGTTTCCAGGTCCGCCACGTCGCTGACACGCAGCCAGCCCACTTCGTTTCCCACCACGAGCTGGTCGGCGTCGAAAATTGCCACCACGTCGAAGCCGCGGGATTCAAAGCCGCCGTAGCCGGCCAAGGCCTTGCCCAGGTTGCCGGCGCCAACAATGGCAACTTTCCAATCGTGGGTCAGCCCGAGCGCGGCGGAAATATGGCGGCTCAGGTACTGCACTTCGTAGCCGACGCCGCGCGTTCCGTAGGAGCCCACGTAGGACAGGTCTTTGCGGAGGGTTGAGGAGCTCACGCCCGACGCTTCCGCCAGGGACTCCGAGGACACGCGCTCCACGCCGTCGGCCAACAGGATGTTCAGGGCGCGCAAATAGATGGTCAGTCTCGCCACTGCAGCGGGCGGAATCTGTTTGGCGATCTCCCCCGTTGGCGCCGCCGTGGTGCCGTCTACGGCCCGGGGAGATGAATCCAGCGAACTCACTTACCCCTCCATTGCCTCGCGTTGTGACTCCACTCTAGATCCCCGCCACCGCTGTCAACAAAAGCTGGCGTCATGCTCTGCAATCGGTTGCCTAATCGTGCAGGACCCGTTGGAGGACGCGCTCCAGGCGAGCTTCGTCGATCTTCCAGAAGTCGCGCTGGACGCCGTTCACCAGCACCACCGGGATTTCCTCGGCGTACCGCTCACGCAGTTCGGGCAGTTCGTCAACCCGCTGTTCCGTCCAGCCAAGCCCCAATGCGGAAGTAACGCGTTCGACGGCGTCGCGCGCGTCTGCGCACAGGTGACAGTCTGCTTTGGTGATGAGGACTACCTCCGGGTTTGCCATGGTTTAACCGTATCGCCCTTAGGGGCGGACCGCGGCGCGAACTGTCCCGCCAGCGCCTGGTCTGGAATCTGCGCTGTCGACTATTGACTAGACTCGTGGACATGCCCGAGGAGAAGTACGTCGCTGTAGTCACCCAGCCCGATGCGGTGATGCAGACCGGCGAAGCGGCCTTCTTCGACGTCGACAACACCCTCATGAAGGGCGCAAGCCTCTTCCATGTCGCCCGAAAGATGCACCAGCGCGGCGCCTTTACCCTGATTCAAGCCGCCGGGTTCGCATGGAAGCAATTCAAATTCGTGGCGCGCGGAGAGAACATGGACGATGTCCATGCGGTTCGGGATTCAGCCCTTACCCTCGCAGCGGGCATCACGGTGGACGATATCAAGGCACTGGGCGAAGAAGTGTACGACGAAATGATCGCGTCCAGGATCTGGCCCGGAGCGAAGGCTTTGGCGCAGCAGCACCTGCGCGTGGGACGGCGTGTCTGGCTGGTCACAGCCACCCCCATCGAAGTTGCCACCGTCATCTCGACCCGCCTGGGCCTCACGGGGGCCCTGGGCACCGTTGGCGAGGTGGCCGACGGCATGTACACCGGCCGGCTTGTTGGCGACATCCTGCACGGCTCGGCCAAGGCTGTGGCAGTCCGGGAGCTCGCTGACGCGGAAGGGCTGGACCTCAAGCGGTGCTGGGCCTACAGCGATTCCTACAACGACATCCCGTTGCTCACCCTTGTCGGGCATCCGGTGGCCATCAACCCCGATTCCAGGCTGCGCAGCCACGCGCGGGATCGCAACTGGCCGGTCTACGATTTCCGCTCCGGCCGCCGCGCCGCCACCCTTGGCCTCAAGGCGGCAACAGCCGGCGGCGTGGTCTACGGACTCTGGAAAGGCTTCGCCCGCATCCGCGGCCCGCGGGCCTAATCCGCCGCCGCAACTGTCGCCGTCGACGTTTCACCGAGGAGCGCATCGCGGCTGAACGTTACGCGACGGCGGGACACAGCCGCTGGCACCCGACGAAAACAAAATGCCCGCTGCCGGGAAGGCAACGGGCATTTTCACGCTTGTCGAAGTATCTCTACTTCTTATTGCGGCGCTGGTGACGGGTCTTGCGAAGCAGCTTGCGGTGCTTCTTCTTGGCCATACGCTTGCGACGCTTCTTAATAACTGAACCCACGAAAGTTCCTCACAAACTAGATGCAGTACCTGTCTGATGGAAAAGGTCCGTGGACAGAGCTACAGACAAAAACAACTGACAGATTCTTACGATGACGTAAAACGTTCCTTAACAGGGTACCGCTTCTTTGCGGCGGCCACTGACCGTAGCCGTCCCATAAGCCGTAACAGTGCTCAGGCGGTTTCGGTGTGACCGTCCACCACAGCACCCTTAAGATACTGTTCGACGGCACTTTCCGGCACCCGGTACGACCGGCCGAAACGCACCGCGGGCATTTCGCCGGAATGGACCAGCCGGTAGACGGTCATTTTGGAGACGCGCATGACCTCGGCCACTTCGGCCACGGTCAGGAACTTCGCGTTCGAGAAGTTCTGTTCTGCGGACATTTCCCTGTTCCTTTGCTGACGGATGACGACGAACCCCAGCTGTGTTCCATTGCGGTGTGCCGATGCTGAGCCATCCACCAACCATGTGATAGATACTCTAGAGGTTCATGGGGCTGTAGTGAAAGTCATCCGGAGCAATCACTGTGCAATCCGGCGTTTCCGGGCAGACGCCGCGAGCTGGTCCAGCACCGAAACTGATACGTCCCACTCCATGCACGCGTCGGTCACGCTCTGCCCGTAGACCAACTCCGACCGCCCTGCGGCGTGCTCGGCGACATCCAGGTTCTGCGCGCCGCCCACCAGGAAACTTTCCAGCATGACGCCGGCGACGGCCTGTGCCGCCTGGCTGCCCTCTTCGAGCTGGGCACCGATTTCCAGCGCCACCTCAGCCTGCCGGTGGTGGCTCTTTCCGCTGTTCGCGTGGCTGGCGTCCACGATCAACCGGGGGTTGAGGCCCTTTCCAGCGAGCTGGGCCGAGGCGCCTTCGACGTCGGCTGCCGAGTAATTGGGTCCCTTGCGTCCGCCGCGGAGGATGACGTGCGTGTCAGGATTCCCGGCGGTGGCCACCAGCGCGGCGCGGCCGTCGCCGTCGATCCCCAGGAAAGCCTGCGCTGCCCCGGCGGCGCCGCACGCGTCGATCGCAACCTGGAGGCCGCCGTCGGTCCCGTTCTTGAATCCGATGGGCATGGACAGGCCGGACGCGAGCTGGCGGTGGATCTGGCTCTCCGTGGTGCGGGCTCCGATGGCTCCCCAGGAGATCAGGTCCGCCATGTACTGCGGGCTGATGGGCTCGAGGAACTCGGTGGCCGTGGGGAGTCCCAGCGCGGTGACCTGCTGAAGGAACTGCCGGGCGGCGCGGAGTCCGGTTTCCATATCGTGGCTGCCGTCCAGGCGGGGGTCGTTGATGAGGCCCTTCCAGCCGACGGTGGTGCGGGGCTTTTCGAAGTAGGCCCGCATGACGATCAGCAGGTCTTCCTTGTGCTTCTCGGCCTGGCTGACCAGCCGGCGGGCGTATTCGAGGCCAGCCTTGGGATCGTGGATGGAGCAGGGTCCCACGATCACCAGCAGGCGGTCGTCCACGCCGTCCATGATGGCTCGGACTTCGTCACGGCCGCGTTCGACGACGTCCGCCACCCGGTCATCGAGCGGCAACTCGGCGATGAGTTCCGCGGGCGTGGGCAGCGGCGTGAATTCGCTGACGCGCAGGTTGGACGTGGATTTTGCGGGAGTGGTTTTTGCGGGGCTCATGCTCGGGGTCCTGTTCCGGATAGGAAGCGGGCCCAGATCAGAACCCGCCGGAGAAATGGCGAAGGGCAGAGAATGATCTCTGCCCTGTTGGCTCTGAAGGAAGTTGGATGCGTGTCAGTTAGACGCGGGCTCCTCCAGAGCCAACGAAAAATACGCATACCAACGGTTAGTCATAGGCACACCATAATGGCTCTGCTCCGCCCCCGCAAAATCGGGGGCGTCACACACCGAAATCCCGGTCCCGCTAGCCGTCCACTCCCCCAACTGACTCGCAGTTAACGCACTCATTTCGCGAGTTGGGTGCGTTATCTGCGAGTCACTTGGGGCCGCGGTCACCCCAGGAGCTTGCGGAGGTACTGCAACTGCTTGATCCAGTGATGCTCCTGGCCGCCTTCGTGGTTGTTGAAACGATAGATCTCGATTTCCTTTGGGGCCCCGTAAGCGTTGAAGCTGGCGAAAACAGTGGACGGCGGGCAGACATCATCCATCAGCGCCACGGAGTAGAGGGCCGGCGCAGTGGCAGCTCGGGCGAGGTTGACGCCGTCGAAATAGTTCAGGACCTCCAGCATCGGCTCGTACCGGTCCCGGTGCCGGCCCAGGAAAGCAGCAATTTCCGGATAAGGGCCGCGGGGTGCGGTGTCGATCGCCCGAGGGAAGTCCTGCAGGAACGGGACGTCGGGCAGCGCGGCGATGACGCCGTCGAGCCTTCCGGCCACCAGCCCGGCAACCGCCACCGCGATGCCGCCGCCCTGGCTAATCCCGGCCAGGACTACCTTCGAAGCGTCCACCGCGGGATGCGACTGCGCAGCTTCCACGGCACGGAAGGCATCGACGTAGACACGCCGGTAATAGTAGTCCTCGCGGCTGCCGGCACCGCGCGTCATGAGCCCGGCATACGCCACATCACCGGCGGACGGGTGCGGGTCTGGCGTTTCGCCCACAATCCCGCCGAATCCCTGGCCCCGGGTGTCCATAATGAAGTGCGCGTAGCCGGCCTGCGCCCACTTCGTGTCCTGATTAACCAGGCCACGCCCGCCTGAGTAGCCGACGTACTGGACGACGACGGGCAGCTGGCTCCCAGCCGGTCGGTTCGCCGGGAGGTGCAACCAGGCCTTGATCGGCGCGCCGCCAAAGCCCGCGAACGTGACGTCGAAGGTGTCGATCACGGATAAGTGGTTTTCCACCTGCTCGAACGTGGCCCCGAGCAGGTAGGTCCGCGCCTCCTCGATGGTTGCATCCCAGAAGTCCCGCAGGTCCGCGGGCGCTGTGACGCTTGAGGTGTAGCCGCGGAGCTGCTCAAGGGGGAGGTCGAAAAGGGGCATCGTTTGCCGGTCCTGTCTCGTCTGGAATACCTCTGGAGATCCTATGTCATACAACCGCGCGGTGGGAGTCCCGGGCCGACTTAGCGAGTTGCGGTGTGTACGTTTGAAGCTGGTGCGACGCCGCCACCAACCGGCGCAGTTCGGTGAGCCCTCCGGCGACCTGGCCGTGGGTGCGGGCCTGCACGAGAACGTTGCCGAGCGCCGTGGCCTCGGCCGGGCCGGCGATGACGCATCTGCCGGTGGCGTCGGCCGTGAGTTGGCAGAGCAGCGCGTTCTGCGATCCGCCGCCCACAATGTGCACTACGTCAACGGCGCGGCTGGCCAGTCGCTCAGCGGCGCTGATGGTTTTGGCGTAGCCGGCGGCGAGGCTGTCCATGATGCATCGGGTGATGGCTGCGGGGTCGTTGGGCAGGATGTCGCCGGTGTGGCGGACTGCGGCGCGGATGCGTTGGGGCATGTTGTCCGGTGCGATGAAATACGGATCGTCCGGGTTGATCTGCGGGCCTCCTGGTGGCAGCGCCGCAGCGGCGGCGAGCAGCTTGGTGAGGTCCGGGGTGAACCCTTCCAGCGCCCACGTGCGCTGGCATTCGCTGAGGAGCCAGAGCCCGCCCATGTTGCGCAGGTAGCGGATGGTGCCGTCCACGCCGCGTTCGTTGGTGAAATTCGCTTCCCGGCTGGCTTCTGTCAGGACCGGATGTTTCAGTTCGAGCCCGACCAAAGACCAGGTGCCGGAGGAGATGTAGGCGAAGTTCTCGTTGTCCGCCGCAGATGACGCGGCGGGGACGGCGACGACGGCGGAAGCGGTGTCGTGTGAGCCGACGGCCACTACCTTGGTGCTCCCCGGGAGTCCGGTCCGCGAGGCGACGCCCGGGAGGAGGGTGCCGACGGTTTCACCAGGCTGGATCAGCGGCGGGAAGAGGTCCTTGGGCAGGCCGAGGGCGGTGAGGAATTCGGTGGCCCATTCCCCGGCGACCGCGTCGAAGAGGCCTGTGGTTGAGGCGTTGGTCGCTTCGGTACGACGCTGTCCCGTGAGGAGGAACGCGATCAGGTCGGGGATGAGAAGCGCCTGCCCGCTATCCAGCTCCTGCTCTGTGGCGAGCTGGTAGATCGTATTGAACTGCAGGAACTGCAGTCCCGTGGTTCCGTAGAGCCGGGTCTGGTTCAGTTTCCGGTGCACGGGCT
>JBDTQQ010000063.1:0-9003 GCA_039932075.1 Pseudarthrobacter sp.
GGGAAGGCACCGGCTGTGTCGAAGGCACGACGGTTCCGGCGCCGCCGTCGACCGTTATCTGCTGCCCCGTGACAAGCCGAAGGGTGGCGTCCGGGACGCCCACCACCGCCGGAATGCCGTACTCGCGAGCCACAACGGCGCCGTGGGAGTTAGGCCCGCCCATCTCCATCACCAGGCCACCGGCCGTGAGGAACAGCGGGGTCCAGCCAGGGTCCGTGGACGGCGCCACGAGGATTTCGCCCGGTTCAAGGTGTGCTCCCACCGGATCCAGGATGACGCGGGCGGCGGCCGTGACCGTTCCGGCGGACGCCGGGCTGCCGGTCAGCGTTCCTGCCCCCGCCGGGTGGCCCGCATTGCCGGCAGGCTGCACCGCTTCCGGTTCTGTGCCGTCCGAAAGCAGCACCCGCGGCACGTGCCGCCGCGACAACTCCAGCTCATACGCCTCACGCCGTCCTGCCACCAGGCCGCGCAGGTCAACACGGCCTGTTCCCGGTTGGCCGCCCGGCCCGCCCTCCGCGACCCTGCGGAGCCCGGCCCTGGCTTCTTCAAGGTTCAGGAAGAAGACGTCGTCCGGCGCGTCCAAAGCACCGGCTGCCATGAGCGCCGCCCCGACCAGCATCAGTTGCTTACGCACTTCGGCGAGTGCCACCACCAGCTGGAACTTGGGCAGTTCACGCAATCCGGCAAACAACCGCGCCCGCCGCAGCGCTGACTTAACCACGGCACCCCGCAACCGCCCACGGCCGCGCGCCTCCGCAACCAGCCGCCCGATCCGGGCTTCCGCTTCCTCGGCCCCGTTGGTGAACTGGACATCCGGCGGTACGGCGTTAGCGTCGAGCCGCAAATAATTGGCCAGCACGCCAATGATGTGCGTGGGATCGTCGGACCAGCGCGGCATCCCCACGTCGATCTCGGCCACCGCCCGGTGCCCGTACTGGTCCATGAACCGCGCCAGTCCGGCCTGCAGCACGAAGGGCAGCCGGCCTGCCCTGAAATCCTCGGCGAGCTCGGCGGGTTTCCGATCCGTCACGGCGGTGCGGGATCCACCGTCGTTCCGTATCACCTGGGCGAGGCGCCATAGTTCCAGGTCCATTTCGGTGGTCACGTTATTGGGAAGCCCGCGGAGGACAATCTGCAGGTCATCCCACCGCTCGCCGCCCAGCAGTCTTCCGGCCAGCCCCAGCGCGGCGAAGCCCAGTGCCGGGAGAGGCAGGATTGAGGGCACCACCGAAAAGAGGCGGGTATCCAACAGGTGTTCCGCATGGTCGAGGCGCTGCAGCGCCGTGGCACCGGCAGGCGCCTGCAGCGAGTTGCTGAACTCTCGCGCCAGCCGGTTGGCCCGCCGGAGCGCGGCGACCGGCCGAAAAACTGCCCGGAGCAGCGTCTGAGGCACCCGGGCGCGCGCCGCGACGGGCACTACGTGGCGCAGGAGACCCAGCGGGGTCCGCCGGGTTACAGAAAACCTTGGGTCCTCGAAGACCTTCCGCAGCACGGTGGCCGAGCGCGCCTCCATCACATCAAAGACGCTGGGAACGATTCGGCGGCCGGTGGTGCTGCGGGCGACGGCCGTCAGGTCGAAGTAGATGCGCTGGCCGGCTTCGGCATAGGGCGGCGGCCCACGGTGTGGTTGGGGCACGTCAAAATGCGCTGCGCGGGCCACGGACGAGGCGATGAGCCGGAAAGCGGCCAGGCCCATCGGCGTGATGGGGCGGGTCAGACCCTGGGCGAGGCTGAAGCAGAGATACACGCGCGTCACGCCCGCCGCAGCACCGGCGGCTGCTCCCCGGGCCGTCGCACCCTTGTCCGCTGCCCGCTGGGGAACCGGGAACAGTGTGGTGATCGGCCGCGACTGCGTCAGCCACAGACGCCCACCGCCGTCGATGGCCCATTCGATGTCCTGCGGTGCGCCGAAGTGCTGCTCCACGCGAAGACCAAGGGCGGCCAGCTCGGCCGCCTGCCGGTCCGTGAGGCACGCCGCGGCGCCACCGTTACTGACGGCCACGGTGCGGGTGCCGCCGCCGGTGAGCGGACGGACGGCGATGCGTTTATCGCCAACGTGCCGTTCCAGGACCCGCCCGCTGACCGGATCAACCACAAAATGGTCCGGATTTACGGCTCCGGACACCACCGCTTCCCCAAGCCCCGGGCTGGCATCGATCACCGCCTGCTGCCGGCGGTTTGTCAGGGGGTTCGCCGTAAACAGCACACCGGCGGCCGTGGCGTCCACCATGCGCTGAACCACCACGGCGAGGGCCACCGCAGCGGGGTCCATCCCCCGGGTGGCCCGGTAGCTGACCGCCCGGTCAGTCCACAGCGACGCCCAGCAGTCGCGCACCGCCTCCACCACGGCGGCGGAACCCACAACGTTGAGGTATGTGTCCTGCTGCCCGGCGAAGCTCGCGGACGGAAGATCCTCGGCGGTGGCCGAGGACCGAACTGCCACCGGCACGTCGTTCCCGAGCGCCGCATATGCGGCCTCGATGGCGGCTGCGATGTCCGATGGGACCGGCGCTGCCCGGATGGTATCCCTTGCCTGGCCGGCCAGCGCGGCCAAGGCGGGGAGGTCGCCGTCGGCGGTGGTCTTCAGGGCCTGATGGACCGCGCCGAGCTGGCCGGCCATATCACTCGGATCAGCACCACCGTCCCCCGCATCCGGGTCACCGGCGGTGGCTTGGCGGTAGGCCGCCGTCGTCAGGCAAAAACCGTCCGGCACCGGCAGCCCGGCAGCCAGCAACTCCCCCAGGTTGGCGGCTTTGCCCCCGACGACGGGCACCATCGCCGCCGTGACAGCCCCCAGCCCGAGGATGGGGGACCCGCCAGCCACTTTTCCTGCGTCCTGCTGCGAAGGCCGGCGGTCAGGCTGTGCCGAGGACCGGGCCGAACTTCACCCTGTCCGCCAGCCGCGGATCGTCGCGGTCCGGCACCACCATGACGGGCCCCTTTGTGTGGTGCAGGATCCCGTCCGAGGTGGAACCCAGCAGCATGCCGGTGAAACCGCCCCGGCCCCGCGTGCCCACCACCACGAGTTCAGCGTGCCTGCTGGCGTCCACCAGGACATCAACAGCCGAGCCGTCCTTCACTTCCGACTCCACTGGAAGGTTCGGGTAGTGGCTCTTCAGCCAGGCCTTTCCTGCTTCGAGCTGTTCACGGATGTCCTCAAACATGGCCTCCCGGTCGATCGGGGCCGGCACCCAGGCCAGGGATCCGCTGAACTGCGGCACTGCACAGACCACACGCAGGGTCGCCCCGAGCCGTTCAGCCTGGTCTGCGGCTTCCAGCACAGCCACCCGGGCCTGTTCGGACCCGTCCACGCCCACCACCACTACGTTCTCAACCCGCTTGTGGCCCTCCTCGGCCTGCTCGGCCCGGATGCGCTTGTCGTCGGTGGTTTCGCCCAGCCGGTCCGAACAGACCAGGGGCACGGTGACCGTGGGGCACTTGGCGTGGGCTGGGAGTGCGCTGCTCACCGAGCCCAGCAGCCGGCCCACAAATCCGCCGCGGCCGCGCGTGCCGAACACCAGCAGGTCTGCCGTTTCGGACATCTCCAGGAGCACCCCCGAGGCGTCACCGTTCTCCACGGAGGCATCGACGTCGATGTTGTAGCCGGCAACCTTGTCCATCGCCTGCTGGATGATAGCTTCGGCACCCTCGCGGATCACCGAGTCATCCACTGTGGCGTAGCCGCCGTCCAGCCCGGACGCAGCAAAAATGGGCACTGAATACGCGGTGACGATGTGCAACGGCCGACGGCGGCGTTCGGCTTCCCGGGCTGCCCATACCAGGGCGCACTGGCCGTGGTCGGATCCGTCTACGCCAACAACGATTCCCTCGGGCGCGGCGGAATTGTCCCCGCTGTTCCGTTCCGGGTCCGGATGCATCTCATGTGCGCCCATCGGGCCGCCTCCTAGCGGTACTGCCATATGTTCCGGCTGATGTTCCGGCCATTCTGCCAGAAGCGGAGTGCTCCGTATGCACCCGCCGCGGGGACATCGCGGCAGGTCAGGGACACTCTGCTTCCGTTTATCACTATTCTCGGTCCACGGACACTTAGCAAGGGCGCCGGGGCTGCGTGCGGTTGGTTATCCACAGCCCATGGCAACCGGTTCGGCAACCGCATCCATCGTTAAGAAGAATGTTTCCAAATGGGCTATCCACGGACACCAAATTTCTGTAGTCTTCGAGGCACTGCCGGTCCGTTGATGCCCTCCGCAAGGGTACATCGCGGGCCGCTGTTGCGGCCGGACTTTGGGGGTTACGGAAACGCATGCGGGCAAGGATGCCTGTACCAAGCGAGCGCCTTCAAGGAGGAGAACTGTAGTGTCAACCATGCCTGTGACTGGCGGGACCGAGCGAACCACCACAGTGATCATCGGCACAGGGCTTTCCGGGCTCGCCGTCGGCGCAGAACTCCGCCGGCGCGGCGTGGACGCCATCGTGGTGGACGGGCTGGACATCCTCGGCGCCGGACAACCGGCAAATACCACTTCACTGCAGCGCTGCGACGCAGCGGACTCCGATTCCCTCCGGGAACGCAACGAAATCCTCCGGCACCTGCGCAACTATGCCGCCAGCCATCACATGGATGTCCGCAACTCCACACGCGCGGTTCGGCTGACCATGGTGGGCGGCGCGCCCGGCACCCCCGGCACGGCAGACGCGTCCGCCGCGAACCCGCCGGCCAGCCAGTGGGAGGTCCACACCCCCAACGGCATCCTGTTGGCGGACCACATTGTGCTGACCCGCTGTGCACACAGCCAACTGCGCCGCATGCTGAGCGACTTCGGCATCGCGGTGGGCCGCAACCTGGTGGCAGCCATGCGGACCATTGGCATCTACCTTGTCGGCGTGGGTGACCTGATTACGCCCTCGCCGAAGGAAGTGCTGCGGCAGGCAAAAACCGTGGGCCAGGCCATCTCGTCCAAGGTTTACCCGGAGGCCGGCCCGAACATCCTGGCGGGAAGTTTCGCCGTTTAGGACTTTCGGCGTTTAGGACTTTCGGTGCCTAGGACTCGTCGGTGCCTAGGCTTCCTCGGTGTCCTCGTCGTCGCTGCCGGTACTAAGCCGGCGCTTGGCCAGGATACCGATCGTCACGAGCAGCCCCAGGGCCACGGCAGCGAAGATTACCAGGCTCCACGGAAACGGTTCCGACGCATCAACTGCTGGTGCCGGCGCCACGGTAATTCCCGGCTGGGCGGTGCCCATCCCGGGAACGCCCGCGGACGCCGTCGGACTGCCGCTCGCAGCGGCTGTTGAAACGCCCGACGGCGATCCCTCGGTAGCGGCGGCCGTCGCCGTAAAGCCGAACGTCCCCTCAATGGGGTGGGAATCGGAGCTGACCACCCGCCAGGCCACGGTGTAAGCCCCCGCCGGAGCGCCCGCCTTCAGCTTCTGCGAAGCCACGTTGTCGACAATCTCGACTCCCCCGTCAGCCCATTCGGCACCAGAGGAGTCCTTGACCGAAAACTGCGCGCCAATCCCCAGCGGATTCTTGTTGAAGGTGACGGAGACCTTCTCAGGCGGTGCTGCCAGCGTGGCGCCCTGCGCGGGGTTACTGGACTCGGCGGCGTCGTGCGCCAAAGCCGGGGCAGAGAACCCCAGCAACGCGGCGGCAAAAACGAAGGTCCCGAGCAAGACACTCAGCAACTGGCGGCGGATGGATCGCATGGGTGACTGCTCCCTTGGAAGATGGCTTCCTTCAAGCCTAGCCCGCCTAACCGTCCGCCTAACCTTCCGCCCGGCCGCCGACGTAGAGGGCGAGGTGCTTGCCGGTGAGCGTCGACTTCGCGGCCACGAGATCGGCCGGTGTTCCCTCGAAAACCACCTTGCCGCCGTCGTGCCCTGCGCCGGGACCCAGGTCGATGATCCAGTCAGCGTGCGCCATGACTGCCTGATGGTGCTCAATGACGAGCACCGACTTGCCGGAGTCCACCAGGCGGTCCAGGAGGCCCAGCAGGTTCGCGACGTCTGCCAGGTGCAGGCCTGTGGTCGGCTCATCCAGGACGTAGACGTCGCCCTTCTCCGCCATCTGCGTGGCCAGCTTGACGCGCTGCCGCTCGCCGCCGGACAGCGTAGTGAGCGGCTGGCCGAGCGTGAGGTAGCCCAGGCCCACGTCCACAAGCCGCTCCAGGATCTTGTGGGCGGCCGGGGTCCGGGCCTCCCCCTCGCCGAAGAACACCGCAGCCTCCGTCATGGACATGGACAGCACCTCGGCAATGTTGCGCCCGCCAAGCTCGTATTCCAGGACCGAGGCCTGGAAGCGGCGGCCCTCGCAGTCCTCGCACGTGGACTCGACGGTGGCCATTACGCCCAGTTCGGTGAAGATGACCCCCGCGCCGTTGCAGGTGGGGCAGGCGCCCTCGGAGTTGGAACTGAACAGGGCCGGCTTCACGCCGTTGGCTTTGGCAAACGCCTTGCGGATCGGTTCGAGCAGGCCCGTGTACGTTGCGGGGTTGCTGCGGCGCGAACCCTTGATGGCGCCCTGGTCGATCACCACCACGCCGTCGCGGCCGGCCACCGAGCCCTGGATCAGCGAGCTCTTGCCCGAACCCGCCACGCCTGTGACGACGCACAGCACGCCGAGCGGAATGTCGACGTCGACGTCCTGAAGGTTGTGGGTGGAGGCCCCGCGCACTACAAGCGCACCCGAAGGTTTACGCACTGACTGCTTGACTGCGGCGCGGTCATCCAGGTGGCGTCCGGTGATGGTGTGGCTGGCCCGCAGTCCCTCCACGCTGCCCTCGAAGCAGACACTGCCGCCTTCGGTGCCGGCGCCGGGACCAAGGTCAACCACGTGATCTGCGATGGCGATCGTCTCGGGCTTGTGCTCAACAACCAGCACGGTGTTGCCCTTGTCGCGCAGCTGCAGCAGCAACTGGTTCATCCGCTCGATGTCATGCGGGTGGAGGCCAATAGTGGGCTCGTCAAAGACATAGGTGACGTCCGTGAGGGACGAACCCAGGTGCCGGATCATCTTGGTGCGCTGGGCCTCACCGCCTGAAAGCGTGCCGGCCGGACGGTCCAGGGAAAGGTATCCCAGCCCGATCTCGGCGAACGAGTCGAGCAGGTGCTGCAAACCATTCAGGAGCGGTGTCACTGACGGCTCCTTCAGGTCCCGGACCCAGCGGGCGAGGTCGGTGATCTGCATCTTGCAGAGGTCAGCGATGTTCTTGCCCTGGATCTTCGAGGACCTGGCCTCCGGGCTGAGCCGCGTGCCGTCGCACTCGGGACAGGCCTGGAAGGTGATGGCACGCTCCACGAAAGCCCGGATGTGGGGCTGCATGGCCTCCACGTCCTTAGAGAGCATGGACTTCTGGATTTTCGGGATCAGTCCCTCATAGGTGAGGTTGATGCCCTCCACCTTGATCTTGGTGGGTTCCTTGTACAGGAGGTCGTTCAGCTCCTTCTTGGTGTACTTGGCGATGGGCTTGTCCATGTTGAAGCCGGCGCCGCTGAAGATGCGGCCATACCAGCCGTCCATGCTGTACCCGGGGACCGTCAGGGCACCCTCGGCAAGGGATTTGCTCTCGTCGTAGAGTGCGGTGAGGTCGAAGTCGGAGACCGAGCCCATACCCTCGCAGCGCGGGCACATGCCGCCCAGGTAGACGGCGTTCTGCACCACGCTCTTGTCCACCCGGCCGCCGGCCTTTTCAGTGCTCATCACACCGCTGGCTTTGCGCGTGGGGACGTTGAAGGAGAATGCCGTGGGCGGGCCCACCTGCGGGGTCCCCAGCCGGCTGAAGAGGATCCGGAGCATGGCGTTGGCGTCCGTGGCGGTACCCACCGTGGAGCGGGGGTTTGCGCCCATGCGTTCCTGGTCAACGATGATCGCCGTGGTCAGTCCCTCAAGGCGGTCCACATCGGGCCGGGCGAGGTTGGGCATGAACCCCTGCACAAAGGCGCTGTAGGTCTCATTGATCATCCGCTGCGACTCGGCCGCGATGGTGGCGAACACGAGGGAACTCTTGCCCGAGCCGGACACCCCGGTGAACACGGTCAGTCGCCGCTTCGGGATCTCTATGCTGATGTCCTTGAGGTTGTTCTCCCGGGCACCCTGCACGCTGATCAGGTCATGGCTGTCGGCCACGTGCGCCGCGGGGAGATGCTCGTCTGTTGTGGTGGCAGTGGTCATCGTGTCTCCATCGTTTGGACGCGCGTTGTGAAGTTCCTGACAGTCATTCTAGGCTCGGCCCGTTAGCGCGGGACTGCGCGTAGAGTCAGGCTGTGACGGGGCCAACGTTGTCCCGGGCGCACGCCCGCCGCCCCTTAGGATTCAAGTACCCCACAACACTTTCCCCGGAGGACTAATGCTTAAGCAAGGCTCTGCCCTGGACCGGTACTTCAGGATTTCCGAGCGAGGATCCAACCTCTCCCGCGAGATCCGCGGCGGCTTTGCCACGTTCTTCGCCATGAGCTACATCGTGGTGCTGAATCCGCTTATCCTTTCCGGCCCCGATTCCAGCGGCAACACCCTTGGCTTCGCTGCCGTGGCCGCCGTGACGGCTTTCGTTGCCGGCATCCTCACCATCCTGATGGGCGCCTGGGGCAGGCACCCCTTCGCACTGGCCACGGGCCTGGGCGTCAACGCGTTCGTGGCCGTCACCGTAGCCACCAACCCGGGCCTGACCTGGCCGGACATGATGGGCCTGGTGGTGCTCTCCGGCGTGACCATGCTGATCCTGGTCCTCACCGGTTTCCGGACCGCTGTCTTCAAAGCCGTTCCTGACGGGCTGAAGACCGCCATCGTGGTGGGCATCGGCATGTTCATCGCCCTGATCGGGCTGGTCAACGCCGGCTTTGTCCGCCGCATCCCCGACGTTGCCGGCACCACGGTTCCGGTGGGCCTGGGCTTCGACGGCAAGCTGCTGGGCTGGCCCACCGCCGTGTTCGTCTTCGGCCTGATCCTCACCATCGCCCTGGTGGTCCGCAAGGTCAAAGGCGCCATCCTGATTGGCATCATCACCTCCACCGTCGTTTCCGTCATCCTCGAAATGACGCTGCACATCG
>JBDTQQ010000064.1:0-8967 GCA_039932075.1 Pseudarthrobacter sp.
TCGGTGACGACGACGCCGCGGCCGCCTGCCGCCGTCGTCAGTCCCTCCGCGGTGAGGCGGCTCAGCGCCTCCCGGACAGGGGTTCGGGACACGCCGAGGCGTTCGGACTGCTCCACTTCGGCGAGGACGGTACCTGGCGCGAGGCGCCATTCGATGATGTCTTCGCGGAGTACCGCATAGGCTTTGTCGCTTGCTCGCAAGGTTTCCTCCCCTCATTCCGTGGATGAGCCCAGTGTATACACAGCGTAGGCATTTGGGCCAGCTTTCGGCTGCAATTCGGGTTTTATGGTTTGTTCTGTATACAGAAGCCTTGTGGAGTAGGAACTCTGCGAATAGCATGGAGGGCAAATGTCAGTGTGGACGGGAGCTCATCATGGTCGGCATGAACTATCAGGAAACCTATGCGCGGAGCCTGGAAAAGCCGGAGGATTTTTGGCTGGAGGCTTCAAGGGCGGTGGCCTGGAGCAGGGAACCGTCCGCGGCGCTGGATGACTCGGCGGCCCCGCTGTACCGCTGGTTTCCGGACGGCATGCTGAACACCTCCTACAACGCCCTGGACCGACACGTTGAAGCCGGCCGCGGTGACCAGGACGCCCTCATCTACGACTCCGCAATGCTGGGAATCAAACGCAGCTTCACCTACGCCGAACTGACTGCATTGGTGGCACGGTTTGCCGGGGTGCTGCGCTCGCAGGGCGTGGGCCAGGGAGATCGCGTGGTCATCTATATGCCCATGATCCCCGAAGCTGCCATTGCCATGCTGGCGACCGCACGGCTGGGGGCAGTGCACTCGGTGGTGTTTGGCGGCTTCGCGCCGAAAGAGCTGGCGGCCCGGATTGACGACGCCAAACCGTCTGTCATTGTCACGGCCTCGGGCGGCATTGAGCCTTCCCGGCGGGTGGAGTATCTGCCTGCCGTGGCCGAGGCACTCGCCCTGAGCGGCGCCGGCAGGCTGCCGGTCATTGTCAAGGGCAGGGAAGGCTTTGCCGCTGCGCCGTCAGACTTCCCCGGGTGGCTCGACTGGGACCACGTGATGGAACAGGCAGTTCCTGCGGCCCCCGTCAACGTGGCCGCCACGGATCCGCTCTATATCCTTTACACCTCCGGCACCACGGGGACGCCCAAGGGCGTGGTGCGGGATAACGGCGGCCACGCGGTTGCCCTGTCCTGGACCATGGCGAACATCTACGACATTGGTCCGGGCGACGTGATGTGGACGGCTTCGGATGTCGGCTGGGTGGTTGGCCACTCGTATATTGTCTATGGCCCGCTGCTGGCCGGCGCCACGTCCGTGCTCTATGAAGGCAAGCCCGTGGGCACTCCCGACGCCGGCGCGTTCTGGCGCGTCGTCCAGGACCATAAGGTGAGGGTCCTCTTTACGGCACCCACTGCCCTGCGGGCGATCCGGAAGGCCGACCCCCAGGCGGCAGAGCTGGCCCGGTACGACACCTCAAGCCTTCGCACGCTCTTTGCGGCCGGGGAACGGCTCGACACTGAAACGTACCGCTGGGCCGGGGAGGTCTTGGGCGTCCCTGTGGTGGACCACTGGTGGCAGACCGAGACCGGCTGGGCTATTTGCGCCAACCCCCGCGGCTTGGAGGATTTGCCCTTCAAGCCCGGTTCACCCACCGTTCCCATGCCCGGCTATGCCCTGAGTATCGTGGACGGTTCCGGCGAGCCGGTGGACCAGGGGGAGGAGGGGAACATCGTACTGGGGCTGCCGCTGCCTCCCGGCACCCTCACCACTCTCTGGCAGAACGATGCCCGCTATGTGTCCTCCTACCTCGCGGCGTTCGAGGGCAGCTACGTTACGGGCGACAGTGGCTACCGTGACGCCGATGGCTACGTCTTTGTGATGGGCCGCACCGATGACATCATCAACGTGGCAGGCCACCGGTTATCCACTGGTGCGATCGAACAGGTCATTTCCAGCCACCCGGCCGTGGCGGAGTGCGCCGTGATCGGGGTGGCTGACGCCCTCAAAGGGCAGCGTGCCAGCGCCTACGTGGTGCTCAAAGCCGGAGCGGACACGGACGAAGCCGAGCTGGTCCGCGAGCTGGTTGCCCTGGTGCGGAAGGATATTGGACCCGTGGCCGACTTCAAGCACGCAACAGTGGTTCAGGCCCTGCCCAAGACCAGGTCCGGGAAGATCCTGCGCAAGACAATGCGCCAGATTGCCGACGGCGACGAGTACGTTGTGCCCTCCACCATTGAGGATCCCGAGGTGATCGGGCAGTTGCTCGGCGTGCTCCGGCCGGAGGGCGCCGCTTAGGCCCGGTTCCAGCCATATTCGTTCTCCGGACGGCCCGGAGTGCCGTAGCGCGGTGCCCGCGTGGCGGTGCCGGCGTCGGCAAGGTATTCGAGGTAGCGGCGGGCGGTCACCCGCGACATGCCCAGCGCGGTCATGACTTCGGTGGCCGAAACCGCGCTTCCTTGCTGTTTCAGGTACTCCTTGACTGAGTCGAGGGTGGAGCCGGACAGGCCTTTAGGCAACGGCAGTTCCGACGGCGCCCGGAGGCTTGCGAACGCCTGGTCCACTTCGCTTTGGGACGCCCCCGCCCTGCCCGCCCCGGCTGCCGGCGTTGCAAGCTGCTGCCGGAACAGCCGGTAGCTGCCCAGCTTGTCCGCGAAGGTGGCATACGTGAAGGGCTTGATCAGGTACTGGACCACGCCGATGGCAACCGCGCTCCGGACGATGGCCACCTCGCGTACGGCTGTAATCGCGATGATGTCCGTCAGGATGCCTGCGGCCCGCATCCGACGGGCAATGTCCAGGCCGTGCAGATCCGGGAGGTTCATATCCAGCAGGACGAGTTCCACCGGTTGGCCGGCAGCCGCGAGCTCCGTCAGGAGCCTGAGCGCGGACTGGCCGTCGGGTGCGGTGCCTGCCAGGGAGAAACCGGGGATTCGGCCCACATAGGCCGCATGGGCAGCCGATGCCACCGGTTCGTCCTCCACCACGAGGACGCGGATATCATTCACAGGACCTGCTCCTCTTTATCGATTCCGGTGGCCAGGGCCGGCACGAAGACATGGAAGCATGCGCCGTGCGTGCCGGTGATGGTCATGGTACCGTCCAGGCGCTGCACGGCCTGGCGGACGAGAGCCAGTCCAATTCCACGTCCAAAAGGACCCGCTGCCTTCGTGCTGAAGCCGTGCCGGAAAATGTCCTCCAAGGCGGCCGGGTCCACGCCCGGGCCGGAATCCTCCACTGTGATGTCCAGGCCTTCGGCATCGGATTCAACGGTCAGCTCCACCAACTTCGGTGCCGCGCCGTCCGCGGCCGCGTCGATCGCGTTGTCCAGGAGGTTTCCCAGGATGGTGACGAGGTCCTGGACAGCCAGGCCGGTGACAGACGCAGACCCTTCGGCAGCGAGCGTCAGCTTGACACCACGTTCATGCGCTTCGGCCGCCTTCCCCATGATCAGGGCGCTGAGAACCGGCTCGTCTACGGAGCTCACCATTTCGTCCGTGAGTTGCTGGCTCAATTCGAGGTCCTGCGTGGCGAACTCCAAGGCCTCCCGGGTGCGGCCCAGCTCCAGCAGTGAAACCATGGTGTGCAGCCGGTTGGCGTGCTCGTGGGTCTGGGCACGGAGGGCATCGGACAGCGTCCGCATCGTCTCCAGTTCACTGCCCAGCGACTCGATCTCCGTCCGGTCGCGGATGGTGGCGACGGTCCCGAAGACTGCCGGGCGGCGGATGCCGGGTGAGGCTGGCCCCACGGCCGGGCCCTGGTTCACCACCACGATCCGCGGACCCGTCAGGTGGATCTCATCATGGACAGTCCGGCCCGATTCAAAGAGACCCTTCAGGCTCGGTGCCAGCGGAAGGTCTGCCAGCAGCGGCGGCCGGGACGGATCGTCGTCCGAGCCGCGGGGCTCCAGGCCCAGCAGGTCAGCTGCCTGGTCGTTGCACATCACCACCCTGCCCTTGGTGTCGATGAGGATGAGTCCTTCCCGGACGGAGTGGAGCACCGATTCGTAATAGGCAAACAGCTGCGCCAGCTGCTCCGGGCCCCAGCCCCTGGTGACGCGTCGCAGGTACCGGCCCAACAGCCAGGAGGCCAGCGATCCGCCTACCAGCAGGGCGAGGCCGATGACCAGCAGGGCGGGCAAGCGGCCGGACAGGGCCACATCGACCGTCCGGACTGTGACCCCCGCAGCGACGAGGGCCCTGATGTTCCCCGCCGCATCCTTGACCGGTACAACCGTCCGCACCGACGGCCCAAGCGTACCGGCCGTGACTTCGGTAAATACTTCGCCGCGCAGCGGGGCCTCGATGGAGCCGATGTATGGCTTGCCGAGTTCCTCGTTCCGGGGATGAGTCCAGCGTGTCCTGTCCGGTGCCATGATCGTCAGGAAATCCGCTCCGGAACCCGCCATGACGGCCAGCGCATAAGGCTGCAGCAAGGCCGACGGATCCGAGGTGCCGGCAGCCTGCAGGACCAGGGGGTTGGCTGCCACAGCGGCCGCAACCCCGGTCATCCGCCGTCCGGCTTCCTCATAGCTGCGGTCCCGGGCATCGACGTAGGTTGCGGTGCCGACGATCGCGATGAAGGCAAGCACGATCAGCAGATTGGCGACAAACAGCCTGCGGGCGATACTCCAGCGGTGGATCATCAAGGACCTCCCATGACCAATATGAACGCAACGGTGAGCTAAGTCACGGCGTGCCCAATGATGGATATCACACCGACCGACGCGATGAGCCCAGAGAATGCGCCGCAGCGTCTACCAGATTATCCATATAAGGAGACACACCATGGCTTCTCAACGAGGAGAGTCAGCAGCGCCTGCGAAGGCCGCCCGCAAGGGCCTCGACAAATCCCACTACCTTTACATGGCCGTCATCGCCGCCGTAATCCTGGGCGCCGTAGTCGGCCTGCTGTTCCCGGAGGTCGGCAAATCGCTGAAGCCGCTTGGCGACGGCTTCATCAAGCTCATCAAGATGATGATTGCCCCCATCATCTTCTGCACCATCGTCCTGGGCATCGGCTCGATCGCCAAAGCCGCAACGGTCGGCAAAGTGGGGGGCCTGGCACTGGGCTACTTCGTGGTCATGTCCACGTTCGCGCTCGCCATTGGCCTGGTTGTGGGCAACCTGATCCACCCGGGCGAAGGCCTCAAGCTGACGCCCTACGATCCCAACAAGAAGGCTGCCGCCGACAGCACGGTGGACTTCCTGCTGGGCATCATCCCCGGCGACATTCCCGTCCTGCCCACCCTCCTGGCAGCCATCCTGGTTGGTTTTGCCCTCCAGAAGATGGGCCCGCAGGGCGCCCCGATCCTTAAAGCCATCGGGCACGGCCAGGGACTGGTCTTCCGGATCCTCATCATGATCATGTGGCTCGCCCCCGTGGGTGCCTTCGGTGCCATCGCCGCAGTGGTCGGCGCCACCGGCTTCCAGGCGATCGTCAGCATGTTCACGCTGATGGTGGCGTTCTACATCACCTGCGCACTGTTCATCGTTGTCATCCTCGGCGGAATCCTGCAGGTGGTTGCAGGCGTCAACATCTTCAAGCTCATGAAGTACCTGGCCCGCGAATACCTCCTGATCTTCTCCACCTCATCTTCCGAAGCAGCCCTGCCGCGCCTGATCGCCAAGATGGAACACCTGGGCGTTTCCAAGCCGGTTGTCGGAGTCACGGTTCCGACGGGTTACTCGTTCAACCTTGACGGCACTGCCATCTACCTGACCATGGCCTCACTCTTCGTCGCTAACGCCATGGGTACCCCGCTGGACCTTGGCGCGCAGGTCTCGCTGCTGATCTTTATGATCATCGCTTCCAAGGGTGCAGCCGGCGTCACCGGTGCCGGCTTGGCCACCCTGGCTGCCGGTCTCCAGGCGCACGCGCCCCAGCTGCTGGGTGGCGTGGGCATGATTGTCGGCATCGACCGCTTCATGTCCGAGGCACGCGCACTGACCAACTTCACCGGCAACGCGGTGGCCACCGTCCTGATTGGCACCTGGGTCAAGGAGATCGACGGCGTACAGGTCACCAAGGTGCTCTCCGGCGAACTTCCCTTCGACGAGCAGACCATGATGGCGGGTCACGGCGACCGGATGGGCACGTCCTCCGCCAACTCTGAGGTAGCGGCGCACGTCTAAGCGGCGGCACCGACGCTGCCATCCAAACCGCCCCTGCAGCCTTGCTGCAGGGGCGGTTTGTGCGTTCGCAGCGCTAACCTTCGACCTCTAGTAGAAGGTCAAGGCTCAGAATGCACACAAAGTCAAGTTCCGTCGAATACCGTGTCGGGGCCTGTAACGTAGGTGAAAAGCAGGATCGGCGCTGGATCATCAGCGGCAGGAAAAATCACCGTCATCGAAAGTGTGGATAGATACGTGAGCAGCGAACAGGGTTCAGCAACTCTGGAAGGCACGGAACTCGATCTGGAAGACGCCGTGATGGGTCCCACCGGGCGCCCCCACCGCGAATTTCCGGAACCCGCACCGCTGTCGTCCCACGGTCCCGCGCGCGTGATCGCCATGGTCAACCAAAAGGGTGGCGTTGGCAAGACCACGTCCACCATCAACCTGGCAGCGGCCCTCGCCGAGTATGGCCGCCGGGTGCTGCTGGTTGACTTTGACCCTCAAGGGGCGCTGTCAGCCGGGCTAGGTGTCAATCCGCACGAACTGGACCTGACTGTCTACAACGTCCTGATGGACCGCAAAGTGGATATCCGCGACGCCATCCACCAGACCGGCGTCGAAAATGTTGATCTACTGCCGGCCAATATCGATCTCTCCGCCGCCGAGGTGCAGTTGGTCAACGAGGTGGCCCGCGAACAGGTTCTGGACAGGGCGTTGAAGAAGGTCGAGGACGATTACGACGTCGTCCTCATCGATTGCCAGCCTTCGCTGGGCCTGCTGACCGTCAATGCGCTCACTGCCGCACACGGCGTGATCATCCCCCTGATTTGTGAGTTCTTCGCCCTCCGTGCGGTTGCCCTGCTGGTGGAAACCATCGACAAAGTCCAGGACAGGCTCAACCCCCGCCTGCAGGTGGACGGCGTTCTTGCCACCATGTATGACGCCCGCACCCTGCATAGCCGCGAAGTCATCGCCCGCCTGGTGGAAGCCTTCGGCGACAAGGTGTTCGAGACCGTCATCAAGCGCTCCATCAAGTTCGCCGACGCCACCGTGGCGGCCGAACCGATCACCAGCTACGCTGGAAACCACATCGGCGCGGATGCGTACCGCCGCCTGGCCAAGGAACTTATTTCCCGCGGCGGCGCACCCTAGCCAGGCCGTGGCTGAGTCCAAGACCGGCTTTGAAGTGCGGCTGGCCAACTTCACCGGTCCGTTTGACCTCCTGCTGGGCCTCATCGCCAAGCATCAGTTGGACATTACCGAGGTGGCCATCGCCACGGTCACTGAGGAGTTCATCAAGTACATCAGGAAGCTCCAGAAACTGGGCGAGGAGTGGGCGCTGGACGAAGCCAGCGAATTCCTCGTCATCGCGGCCACGCTCCTGGACCTCAAAGCAGCACGGCTGCTGCCGGCCGGCGAGGTGGAGGACGACGAGGACATCGCCCGGCTGGAGGCCCGCGACCTCCTGTTTGCCCGCTTGCTCCAGTACAAGGCGTTCAAGCAGGTGGCCGCGCTGATGGCCGAAAGCCTGGAGCAGGAGGCGCAGCGGTTTCCGCGGCAGGTTGCCCTGGAGGAGCACTTCGCCGCCATGCTTCCGGAGCTGGTGTGGAAACATACGCCGCTGCAATTCGCGCGCCTGGCCGAAGCGGCCCTGCAACCAAAGGTGCCCAAGCCCACTGAGGTGGGCCTGGCGCACCTTCACGGGAGTGCCGTCAGCGTCAAGGAACAGGCTGAGATCCTGGGCCTGCGGCTTCAGGCGGGAAAGCCCCTGTCTTTCCGGGCGCTGATTGCCGACGCCGAGTCCACCCTGGTGGTGGTGGCCCGTTTCCTGGCGTTGCTGGAAATGTTTCGTGACCGGGCGGTCTCCTTTGACCAGCTGTCGCCGCTGGGCGACCTCACGGTGCACTGGACCGCGGACGGCAAGGACTGGTCCACGGAAAACCTGAGTGAAGAGTATGAGGAGCAACCGTGACTGAGGAAGTGTCAGCCACCCCGATGGCACCTGCCGTTGATGACGCCGCGCAGGAATATCCGGATGTCCACGGACTCCCGGGAGGTGCCAAGGCCGCACTCGAAGCGGTCCTGATGGTCCTGGACCAGCCTGCCACCGCCACTGAACTCGCCTCAGGCCTTAACCTGACGGTCGCCGTCGTCGAGCAGTTGCTCGCGGAACTGCAGCGGGAGTATAGCGGCTATACTGTTAAAGCCCCGGACATGGACGATGCCAGCGTTGCTGGTTTCAGCTCCAGCCCCCGGGGTTTTGAATTGCGGAGCATCGCCGGTGGCTGGCGGATCTACTCCCGCGCAGACTTCGCCGACATTGTGGGCCGGTTTGTGCTGGAGGGTCAGACGGCCAGGCTGACGCAGGCGGCACTGGAAACACTTGCTGTCATCGCGTATCGCCAGCCTGTCTCCAGAGCCAGGGTGTCCGCAATTCGGGGAGTCAATGTCGATTCTGTCGTACGGACATTGACCCAGCGCGGGCTGATCGAAGATTCGGGAATTGATCCGGAATCGGGAGCCATCCTCTACCGGACTACATCGTATTTCCTGGAACGGATGGGAATCGGGTCCGTGGCGGACCTCCCGCAGCTCTCACCCCATCTTCCGGGGCTTGAGGGCATCGCCGAGTTCTACGACGCCGACAGAATGTAGGCGGGATATCCCGCCTGCGCACAAGAGTATTCATAAGGGCAGATAAATTCTGCATGGCTGGCTAGGGTTGTTCTTGGACAACTTGCCGGTCAACATATCGAAGGACGGGTCATGACACAGGCGGGACGCCAGGGTTCACCACGTAACAGTTCGGGACGCAACAGTTCAGAACGCAATGCCGGACAAGGCGGCGGGAGCGGCAAAACAGCTGCAGGCCGCAAC
>JBDTQQ010000065.1:0-8958 GCA_039932075.1 Pseudarthrobacter sp.
ACTTTGTCCTTTCCATGCCCCGCGGCGCCGCAGTGGTGTATCCCAAGGACGCCGGACAGATCGTCACGATGGCTGATATCTTCCCGGGTGCCAGGGTGGTTGAAGCCGGTGTGGGTTCCGGCGCACTGTCCATCTCGCTGCTCCGCGCCGTGGGCGACAACGGGTACCTGCACTCCTTCGAACGCCGTGAAGAGTTCGCAGACATTGCCCGCGGCAACGTGGAGACGATCTTTGGTGGGCCGCACCCTGCATGGAAGATCTCGCTGGGCGATTTCCAGGAAGAAGTAGTCCGCAGCGAGGCTCCCGGTTCCGTGGACCGTGTGGTCCTGGACATGCTGGCACCCTGGGAGTGCCTTGACGCCGTAGCCACTGTGCTGGCACCCGGGGGAGTCTGGATCAACTACGTCGCCACCGTCACCCAGCTGTCCCGGACCGCGGAGGCCATCCGCGCTGATGGCCGATTCACCGAGCCGGACGCCTGGGAGTCCATGGTCCGCGGCTGGCACCTCGAAGGCCTTGCGGTGCGCCCGGACCACCGCATGGTTGCCCACACCGGGTTCCTCCTGGTCACCCGCCGGCTGGCCGACGGCGTCACAGGCATTTCAGTCAAGCGCCGCCCTTCGAAGACAGACTTCAACGAGGAAGACGTCAACGCCTGGACGCCCGGCGCGGTAGGCGAACGGCTGGTCTCCGACAAGAAACTCCGCCGGGCGGCACGCGATGCCATTGCCGGCACCAACGTCAAGGACGGTCCGGAGGTCACGGAATAGTCCACATTTCAGGAGTCTCCAGCAGTACCTGCCAACTTGGGGCTAAGGTCTTAACAAGAAGCGCAGGAAGGGGTTGATGCATGATGGAGACGCCGAGTCAGGACTCCGGACGTACACCGGCGGAGCAGGCCGCCGCCAATGAACTGTCGATCGCGGACAGGCAGGTCAATGTCCTTCGGGACAAACTCAGGCACATCGACCGCCAGCTTGCCGCTGCAACGCAGAACAATACCAAGCTGGTCAGCATGCTGGAGGCGGCGAAAGCCGAGATCCTGCGCCTGAAGAATGCCCTCGACCAGGAGGGCCAGCCCCCATACAGCTTCGGCACCATCCTGCAGCTCAATCCCAGGCGCATGCCCTCAGCTGGCAACAGCGGGCAGGCCGTCACCGAGGAGTCCGCGGATATCTTCAACGCGGGCAGGAAGATGCGCGTGGGAATCAGCCCGCTGGTGAACATCAGCCAGTTGTCCGTCGGCCAGGAAGTCCTGCTCAACGAGGCACTGCTGATTGTTGCCGGCCTCGGCTATGAGCGCGCCGGCGAACTCGCGACCCTCAAGGAAATGCTGGGTACGGACCGCGCGCTGGTGGTGGGCCGGGCGGATGAGGAACGCGTCATCAGGCTGTCCGGCGCCCTGCTCACCGAAAAGCTCCGGGTAGGTGACGCGCTCTCAATCGATTCGCGCACCGGTTATGCCCTCGAAAAAGTGCCCCGCTCCGAGGTGGAAAACCTCGTCCTCGAAGAAGTCCCCGACATCACCTACGAGGATATCGGCGGCCTCGGTCCGCAGATCGAGCAGATCCGGGATGCCGTGGAATTGCCGTTCCTCCACCCGGACCTCTACCGGGAACATGGATTGAAGGCACCCAAGGGCATTCTGCTGTATGGGCCGCCAGGCTGCGGCAAGACCCTCATTGCCAAGGCTGTTGCCAACTCCCTTGCTGCGCGGGCGGCAGAGCGGACCGGCAATGTGGACCTGAAGAGTTACTTTCTCAACATCAAGGGCCCGGAACTCCTGGACAAGTACGTGGGGGAGACGGAAAGGCACATCCGCCTGATCTTTTCGCGGGCCAGGGAGAAGGCCTCGGACGGCAGCCCGGTAGTGGTGTTCTTTGACGAGATGGATTCACTCTTCCGCACGCGCGGCACTGGGATCTCCTCGGACGTCGAAACCACCATCGTGCCCCAGCTCCTGAGCGAGATCGACGGCGTGGAGCGGCTCGACAATGTCATAGTCATCGGGGCGTCCAACCGTGAGGACATGATTGATCCCGCCATCCTCCGTCCTGGCCGCCTCGATGTAAAGGTCAAGATCCAGCGGCCCGATGCCGAAGCCGCAGCTGACATATTCAACAAATACATCACGACGGACCTGCCGTTCCACGAATCGGATTTGGCAGAACACGATGGCGACGTCCAGGCGACGGTCGACGCCATGGTCCAGCGCACCGTTGAAGCCATGTACTCCACGGAGAAGTCCAACGAGTACCTGGAAGTCACCTACGCCAACGGTGACACCGAGATGCTCTACTTCAAGGACTTCAACTCCGGCGCCGTTGTCCAGAACGTTGTGGACCGGGCCAAGAAGTACGCGATCAAGGACCTCCTTACTCTGCATCAGAAGGGCCTACGGATCGAGCACCTGCTGCGCGCGGTCGTGGACGAGTTCCGCGAACACGAGGACATGCCGAATACCACCAACCCCGACGACTGGGCACGGATTTCCGGTAAGAAGGGTGAACGGATCACCTACATCCGCACTATTGTGCAGGGCAAGGCCGGACAGGAGCCAGGCAAGTCCATCGAAACGATGCCCAGCACGGGACAATACCTGTGACCGCAGTCCCGGAACGCCCCGTGGGGGACTCGCTCCCCGCCGGCGGCGCCATGCGCGTCATGGGTGCGGAAACGGAGTATGGCATCCATGCCCCGTCCGCACCGGGAGCCAACGCCACCATGATGTCCGCGCGCGTCGTCCAGGCATACGCCCAGGTGACGCGGCAGCGGGCGGCTGGCGGAGCCGAAACCCGGTGGGACTACACCGATGAGGAGCCGCTGCACGATGCCCGCGGCTGGACCCTTGAACGTGCCTCTGCCCACCCCAGCCAGCTCACGGACCAGCCGCCGGTACTTGACGCCGAAGCGGTGGCGCTGGCTTACGGCCGCGAGGAACTCGAGTTGGACGGCGAGGACGAGGCCGGCAGCCTGCTCATGAACATGGTGCTCGGAAACGGCGCCCGCCTTTATGTGGACCACGCCCACCCGGAGTATTCGAGCGCCGAGGTGACCAATCCCCGTGACGCAGTGATCTGGGATGCTGCCGGAGACCAAGTGGCACTGGCAGCGGTGCGACGCCTCGCTGCGGACCCTGAGCTTCCGCCGGTGAACCTGTACAAAAACAATACTGATAACAAGTCCGTCTCGTACGGCTCCCACGAGAACTACCTCATGCCCCGCTCCGTGCCTTTCGGGGACATCGTGCGCGGCCTCACGCCGTTCTTCGTCACACGCCAGATCATCTGCGGGGCAGGCAGGGTGGGCCTCGGGCAGGACAGTTCCACGCCCGGCTACCAGATCAGCCAGCGGGCCGACTTTTTCGAAGCTGAAGTGGGGCTGGAGACCACCATCCGCCGTCCCATCATCAACACCCGCGATGAACCTCACGCCACAGCCGACAAATACCGGCGCCTGCATGTCATCATCGGGGACGACAATCTCAGCCAGTCCTCGAATTATCTCAAGTTCGGCACTACAGCGCTCGTGCTGAGCCTCATCGAGGCCGGCCTGGCGCCCAAGGTGGAGGTCTACGAGCCGGTTCAGGCCCTTCAGGCTGTCAGCCACGACACGTCACTGACCACCAAGCTCAGGCTGTTGGACGGACGCCGGGTCACGGCTTTGGATTTACAGTGGATGTACCACGAGGCAGCGGCCAAGCTGGCGCAGGACACAGGCGTTGCCGACGCCGTCGACGGTGACGGCCACACCCACGACGTTCTGGAACGCTGGGCCGCCACCCTGACACAGCTCGATTCCGACCGCAATGCGGCAGCCACCTCCGTTGAGTGGCTGGCAAAACTCTCACTGCTGGAGGGCTACAGGGACCGCGACAACCTTGCCTGGAATGATGCCAGGCTTGGCCTGGTGGATCTGCAATGGGCCGACATCAGGCCCGAAAAGGGGCTGTATTACCGCTTTCTGGCCAGGAACCGCATGCAGCGGATCGTCGACGACGCCGCGATCGCCGCTGCCGTTACCGAACCGCCGCCGGACACCCGCGCCTTCTTCCGCGGTCGCTGCGTCAGCAGCTTTGGCAAGGACGTGGTGGGAGCCAGTTGGGACTCTGTCATCTTTGATGTCCCAGGCTACGGCCGCTTGCAGCGGGTGCCGACGAGGGAGCCGCTGCGAGGTACCAAGGCCCTCACGGGAGGACTCTTCACCCGCCACCGTACGGCCGGCCCGTTCCTCGCTGAACTCCTGGGGCACAACACCGCTCCGCCTCCGGCGTAAACCGCGCCGATGGACGCGCAGCGTGGCAATATGGGCGTATCAGCAGATCCGTCCGGATCCGATGATTGCAGAAGGAGAGATTAAAATGGCAGGCCAGGAACAGCAGCAGCCACAGTCGCGGGACAGCGAAGTCGACGAAGACATCCCTGAGGCGCCACCAGCGGCCCCCGATGCGCAGGCTTCCGCCGCCACCCAGGGCGTCGATGACCTCCTGGACGAAATCGACGGCGTCCTTGAGTCCAACGCCGAGGAATTCGTCCGCGCCTTCGTCCAAAAGGGCGGCCAGTAACCCGGATCCAAGCGGGGCGGTAGCCGCACCGGCCGGAAACTGTACCGACGTTGAAGGACCACGTTCAAGGAGTGCACCAGTGCAGGAATCAACCGCCAACCAGGTAGCCGGCAACGCGACGTCGTCATTTACCGAGCATCTGCAGCGGGACCGGCCGGACTTGCTTCCGTACAACCGTTCGCTGACTTCGGCAACCGCCCCGGCCGCGCCGCTGCAAGTGCCCCATGCCACCACCATCGTGGCGATGAGCTACGGCGGAGGCGTGCTGATGGCAGGGGACCGCCGCGCCACGATGGGCAACGTCATTGCCAGCCGGCACATCGAAAAGGTCTTTCCGGCGGACCGGTACTCAGTACTGGGCATCGCGGGCACCGCCGGTATTGCCATCGACCTGACGCGGCTCTTCCAGGTAGAACTGGAGCATTACGAAAAAATTGAAGGCACACTCCTCAGCCTCGACGGCAAAGCCAACCGGCTTGGCGCCATGATCCGCGGGAACCTGCCCATGGCCCTGCAGGGACTCGCGGTGGTTCCCCTGTTTGCAGGGTTCGATACTACTGCGGGCGTAGGGCGCCTTTTCTCTTACGACGTCACTGGCGGCCGGTACGAAGAACGCGAGCACCACACAGTGGGTTCCGGGTCAGTATTTGCCCGGGGCGCCCTGAAGAAGCTCTGGCGGCCCGGCCTGTCTGAAGCCGAGGCAGTTTCCGTGGCTGTGGAGTCGCTCTATGACGCGGCAGATGATGATTCCGCCACCGGTGGCCCCGACCCGGTCCGGCAGTTGTGGCCAGTGGTTTATACGGTGAACCGGGACGGGGCAAGGCGCATCCCCGAATCTGAGCTTGCGGCAGTTGCCGGGAGCATCATTGAAGCCAGGTCCGCTGAGCGACGGGAGGCCTGAGATGACGCAGCAGTTTTATGTTTCGCCCGAACAACTGATGAAGGACCGTGCGGACTTCGCACGGAAGGGCATTGCCCGCGGCAGGTCCGTGGTGGTCATCAGCTGCCAGGATGGCATTGCCCTGGTGGCTGAGAACCCGTCCCCGTCGCTGCACAAGATCGGCGAGATTTACGACAAGATCGCCTTCGCCGCCGTCGGTAAGTACAACGAATTTGAAAGCCTGCGCCAGGCAGGAGTCCGGTACGCCGATGTCCGGGGTTACTCCTACGACCGTGAAGACGTCACCGCACGCGGCCTCGCAAGCGTCTACGCGCAGAGCCTCGGCGCAGTATTCACCGCCGAGCAGAAACCATTCGAAGTGGAACTGGCCGTTGCCGAAGTGGGCCCGTCCCCGGAACAGGACCACCTGTACCGGCTGACCTTTGACGGGTCCATCGCAGACGAGCACGGCTTCATCGTGATGGGTGGCCAGGCGGAGCGGGTCTCAGCCGTTATTGCCGAGGGCTGGGGATCTTCGTTGCGGTTCACCGACGCGGTCCGGCTGGCTATACGAGGCCTGGCCAGCGGTACTGAGCAGGGCGAGGCGGGAGCGACCCTTCCGGCGAAGGCCGTGGAGGTTGCCGTCCTGGACAGGCAGTCGGAGACGGCCCGCGGTTTCCGGCGGGCTTTCCGGAGATTGAACGACGCCGACATCACGGCGCTGCTTGCGGAGGAGGACTGAGATGGACAAGAGGATCTTCGGTATTGAAACCGAATTCGGAATCTCGTATTCGAGCCCCGATTCACGGCCGCTGGCGCCGGAGGAGGTGGCACGGTACCTGTTCCGCAAAGTGGTCAGCTGGGGCCGTTCGTCCAACGTGTTCCTGACCAACGGATCGCGGCTGTACCTTGACGTCGGCTCCCACCCCGAGTACGCGACCGCGGAATGTGATGACCTCGCACAGCTGATCGCGCACGACCGTGCAGGCGAGTTGATCCTCGATGACCTCGTGGATGAGGCGCAGGCGAGGCTGGCAGCCGAGGGCTTCAACGGCACCGTCTATCTCTTCAAGAACAACACCGACTCTGCCGGGAACTCCTACGGCAGCCACGAGAACTACCTGATCCCACGTCGGGGCGAATTCTCCCGGCTGGCAGAGATCCTCATCCCCTTCCTGGTCACCCGGCAGCTGATCGCGGGCGCAGGCAAGATCCTGAAGACGCCGCACGGGGCGACCTTTGCGTTTTCGCAGCGCGCCGACCATATCTGGGAGGGAGTCTCGTCGGCCACCACCCGGTCCCGTCCCATCATCAACACCAGGGATGAGCCGCACGCTGACGCTGAATTTTTCCGGCGGCTCCATGTCATCGTGGGTGACTCGAACATGTCCGAAACCACGGCCTTGATTAAGGTGGGCACCGTTGACCTCATCCTCCGCATGATCGAAGCCGGGGTGATTATGCGGGACATGCGGATGGAGAACCCCATCCGGAGCATCCGGGAGATCTCCCACGACCTCAGCGGCCGTGCGCTGGTCAGGCTGGCCAACGGCCGCCAGCTCACTGCCCTGGAGATCCAGCAGGAGTATCTGACCAAGGTCACGGCCTTTGTGCAGGAGCATGGCGCCCACAACCCGCACGTCCCCATGATCCTTGACCTGTGGGAACGGACGCTGAGGGCCATCGAGAGCGGCAACACCAGCACCATTGACACGGAAATTGACTGGGCCATCAAGAAGAAGCTCATGGACAACTATCGGGAGCGGCACAGCCTGGGCCTGGACGCACCCCGGATCGCCCAGCTGGACCTGACCTATCACGATATTTCGCGCACCCGTGGCCTGTACTACCTGCTGCAGTCCAGGGGCGCAGTCCGCCGCGTCGTGGACGACACAGTCATCAAGGACGCCGTGGACGCGCCGCCGCAGACCACCCGCGCGAAGCTCAGGGGCGACTTCGTCCGCCGGGCACAGGAACTGGGCAGGGACTACACCGTGGACTGGGTGCACCTGAAGCTCAACGACCGCGCCCACCAGACCATCCTGTGCAAGGATCCTTTCCGCAGCGTCGATGACCGGGTGGATGCCCTCCTCGGCTCTATGGGCTGACGTTCAGGTTCAGGGGCTATCCTTGACAGGGCCATTCTTTGGTCCTGCAGCGGTGCCGGGCGCCTGTTCCGGTACCGCGTCCACCCTGCCCCGACGAAAGTTCTCTTACGTGCGCCGACTCCTAGCAATACTTCTCCCCGGCCTGCTGCTGCTTACCGCTTGTGGCGGTTCGCCCGCGGCACCGGAACCCACCAGCCAGTCGGCCGGTGACACTGCCAAGTTCGACTCCCTGAAACTGACGGACAACGGGGACAAAAAGGCTCCCGGCGTGGAGTTCAACAAGCCACTGGAGGTTACGGAGCCCACCGTCAAGGTGGTCACCGAAGGCGACGGCGATAAGATCAAAGCCAACCAGGTCGCCAACATCACCATCCTCGCCGTGAGCGGCGCAGACGGTTCCACGCTCGAAGACACCTTCCCGGGCGAACCGGAAGCACTCGAGCTCAGCGATGACATGAAGACCGGAAACGCGCTCATCTACAACGCTTTCGTGGGCGCCAAAATCGGTTCGACCCTGGCTCTCGCCGTACCCGGCCAGGCGGCCGCGCCAGCCAGCGCCGCACCGGACAGCACCACCCCCAGCCCCGCGCCGAGCAGCGCTGCCCAGCCCACGCAGCTGTTGCTGATCAAACTGATTTCTGCCAAGGATGTCACGCCACCGCTTGAAAAGCCCGAAGGCGAAACCGTTACCCCGCCGGCCGGCCTCCCCACCGTTAAGGAAAACGACAAGGGCGTCCCCGAAATATCTGTAGACGGCGCCGCTGCTCCGACAGCCCTCGTAGCCCAGGACCTGATCAAGGGCAAAGGCGTCGAAGTCAAGGATACCGACACCCTGACCGTCAACTACGTCGGCGTCAACCTCGTGGGTGGAACCAAGTTTGATTCAAGCTTCGATCGCGGCCAGCCCGCCAGCTTCCCCTTGACCGGCGTGATCAAGGGCTGGACACAGGGACTCGCAGGCAAAACGGTGGGCTCCCGGGTCCTCCTGGTCGTCCCGAAGGACCTCGCGTACGGTGATGCCGGCCAGGGCGAAGCCAAGGGTGACCTGGTCTTTGTTGTGGATATCCTCGGCGTCAAGTAACTTCCAACCCATCACGCACTCAACACAAAAGGAGCACCCATGTCATTTGGTCAGCGCGATTTCGACCGCCAGAAGCCCGAAATTGACTTCCCGCAAGGCGACGTCCCCACCGAACTGGTCATCACGGACCTGATCGAAGGTGACGGTGCCGAGGCCAAGAAGGGCGATACCGTCTCCACTCACTATGTCGGCGTGGCCTGGTCCACCGGCGAAGAATTCGATGCTTCCTGGGGCCGCGGTGCGCCACTGGACTTCCGCGTCGGCGTCGGTCAGGTCATCCAGGGCTGGGACCAGGGCCTGCTGGGCATGAAGGTGGGCGGCCGCC
>JBDTQQ010000066.1:0-8943 GCA_039932075.1 Pseudarthrobacter sp.
CGTGCGGGTAGTGGTGCCGCTGACCATGTTCGTCGGCGGTGCGGGGAACGGGTTGGTGCCGTAGCCCGGTGCGATCTGTGCCATGAACTTGGAGAACATGGGACCGGCAATCATGTAGCCGTCCAGGGATTCGTAGAACTTGCCGTTGAAGGTCAGGTTCCGGCCGGGCCGGTTCTGGGCACCCAGGGCGTCACCGAACCAAGCCGCGGTGGCAAGCCCCGTCGTATGCCCAACCACCCAGGTGGATTCGTTCATGTTGGAGGTACCGGTCTTGGCTGCAACCGGGAAGTTTGTCTTGGTGGAAAGCCGCGGCTTGATCAGTGAGCCGGATCCGACGTTCAGAACCTCCTGAAGCGCGTAGTTGACGCCACGCGCAACTTCGGGCTTCAGGGCGTCGCGGCAGCTGGTGCTCTGGGCGGGCAAGTTCTTGCCGGTTCCGTCAGTGACGGAGGTGATGGCGATGGCCTCGCAGTACTTGCCATCGTTCGCGAACGTGGCGAAGGCGCTGGCCATGGTCAGCGGCGAGGTCTGGGTGGAACCAAGCAGGTTGGCCAGAGTGGACATGTCGATCTTGGGGTTGGGATCGCCATCCTTGGACGGCAGGCCGCTGTGGAGCCCTACAGCGTCCACGACCTTCTGGATGCCACAGAAATCAAGCTGCGCGGCGGAGGCAAAGGTGGCCGTGTTGATGGAGTTGTACAGGCCGAAAAGGACAGGCATGGACCGGTAGAACTGCGGTTCGGCGTTCTGCAGGTCGTCGGCTGCGCCTAGGCCCTTCTGCGCGGTGTTATAAGCGCCAGTCACCACGCCGCAGGTGTTCTTCCACGGGAAGTTCAGCGGGTACCGACGCTGGGCGGCGTTGACCACGGTATTCATGGACTTGCCCTCATTCAGCCACTCCGCGAATGTGAACGGCTTCATGGTTGAACCGGGCTGGGCTCCGCCGAGGCCGTTGAGGTCGTTGCCGTTCTTGTCCAGCTGGTCCACGCTAAAGTTCACTTGCGAATCAAAGCCACCCTCGGCGGGCAGGAACGACGTGTTCTGCGCCATGCTGATGATCTTGCCGGTGTTGGGCTGCACCGAAACCAGCGCCGCGCCCCACTTGTCCGGGTTGGCGCCGGCCGAGGCGTTCACCTGCTCCTGGGCTGAAGCCTGGGCTGCGGGATCCAGCGAGGTGGTGATGGTCAGGCCGCCACCATAGATGAGCCGCTGGCGCTCCTTGATGTCGGCGCCGTAGGCCGGGTTGTTCTCCAGCAGGTGGAGCACGTAGTCGCAGAAGTAGGGGGCCGTGGACGCATAGGCGCAGCCCTGGCGCGCGGGCGTCACCTTGGTCTCCACCGGAGTTGCCACGGCGGCGTCGTGTTCGGCCTGGGTGATCTTTTCCTGGTTCAGCATCAGGCCCAGAACCAGGTCCCGGCGGACCTTGGAGTTTTCAGGGTTGGTGATCGGGTCAAAGGCCGACGGGCTGTTGACGAGCCCCGCAAGGAGTGCGGCCTGCGGGAGCGTGAGGTCTTTAGCCGTGGTGCTGAAGAAGAACTTGGACGCGGCCTCAATGCCGTAGGCGTCACGGTTGAAGAAGACGATGTTCAGGTAGCCCTCAAGGATCTGCTCCTTGGAGAACTCCTTTTCCAAGGCAATGGCAAGCTTCATCTCCCGAAGCTTGTCCCCGACGCCCTTGTTAACGCCGTTGAGCTTGATGGCGTCTTCATTTCCCTCGGCTGCGAGGTTGGAGTTAAGGACGTTGTTGACGTACTGCTGGGTGATGGTGGAGGCGCCCTGCTTGTTGCCCCGGGCGGTGGCCACGAGGGCACGCATGATGCCGGTGGTGTCCACACCGCCGTGGTCGTAGAACCGGCTGTCCTCCACCGCGATGACGGCTTTCTTCATGAAGGGCGAGATCTGGTCCAGGCTGACCTTGGTGCGGTTCTCCGAGTAGACGCTGGCGATCTGGCTGCCGTCCGCTGCGAGAATCCGGGTGGTCTGGTTGGGCGGGTCCACCTTCAGCTCCGCCGGGAGGGTGTCGAAGAACTCGATCGAACCACTCGCTGCGCTGCCGGAAACAGCCGCGGCCGGAACCAACAGGCCCGCCACCAGGACACCACAAATAGCGCTCACGCCAAGGAAGCCAAAAATCTTTCCGAGGGTAGTGGCCGTGTCGAAAATGGGGTTCTTACGAGTCACCATGTTTTCCACTTTACCGGCAACGACTAGTCTTTCTCTCATGACCAAATGGGAGTATGCGACGATTCCGCTCATTATTCACGCCACAAAGCAGATCTTGGACCAGTGGGGAGAGGATGGCTGGGAGCTCGTCCAGGTAGTCACCGGACCGGACGGCAACGGCCTGGTTGCCTACCTCAAGAGGGAGAAGCAGTAGCAATGAGCACCTCCGCAGAGACCACTTCCGGCGCGGCAGAGGCGCCTATTTCCGCCGTCGAGCAGCGACTCGCCGAGCTGGGCCTGACCCTTCCGGAGGTGGCCGCCCCCGTAGCCGCCTACGTGCCGGCGGTCATCACCGGCAGCCACGTCTACACGTCCGGGCAATTGCCGTTTATTAACGGCAAACTCGAAGCAACCGGCAAGGTGTCCACCGGCACTGAGGGTACCTCTGACGAGCCCACGGTGTCTCCGGATGCCGCCAAGGCCTACGCCGCTGTCTGCGCGGTCAACGCGCTGGCGGCCGTGAAGAGCGTCATAGGTGATCTTGACCGCATCACGCGCATCGTCAAGGTGGTGGGCTTCGTCTCCTCAGACCCGTCCTTCACCGGCCAGCCGGGCGTCATCAACGGTGCGTCCGAGCTCCTCGGACAGGTGTTTGGCGACGCCGGGCAGCACGCCCGTTCCGCCGTCGGCGTCTCAGTTCTTCCGCTGGACTCTCCGGTAGAGGTCGAACTGATCGCTGAATTCAGCTAAGGAACCGGTTCACTCAATTGCCTCAGCTTGCCAGACGCTTGTTCGCTCTCCCTCCGGAACTTGAAGGGGCGGCCCGAAGCTGGTTCGAACACGGCGAGCGGACTCCGCGTGCCGCCCGCCTGGCATCCTCCGTGGTGCTCCTCCGCGATTCGCCCACCGGCCTGGAGACGTGGCTGGGATACCGGCCCGGCTCCTCGCCGCTGGGCGTTCTCGCCTTCCCGGGGGGTTCTTTGGAGGCTTCCGACGACGACGCCGTCGGTTGGCTGGGCCCGTCACCCCAGCATTGGGCTGAGCAACTGGGAACGGCCGACGTCGGGCTGGCGCGGCGCCACGTGGTGGGCGCCATCCGCGAGCTCTTTGAGGAAACCGGGGTGCTGCTTGCCGGACCGGACATGTCCAACACCGTCGAAGGCACCTCGAACCACGAATGGATGAAGATCCGCGTGGCCGTGGCCGACCAGGAGAAGACCTTCACCGAGCTGCTTGCCAAGCGTGGGCTCTCGGTCCGGACGGACCTGCTGAAACCGCTGGTCAACTGGCGCAGCCCGGACTTCGCCCACCGCCGCTTCGACACCCGGTACTTCGCTGCCACGGTGCCCATGAACCAGCAGCCGAGCCTGCTGGAGGGCAAAGGCGTCTGGGGCCGCTGGATGTGCGCCACCAAGGCCATCGCCGAACGCAACACCACCGCCCTGGGGGATGAGGCCGGCCAGGAGAACAGCGTAGGCCTCACCCTCGGCCAGCTCCTGGTGCCAGGTTCGGAGATCATGCTCGAAAAGATGGCCGCCGCGAATGGCTGCATCGCCTACCTCAGCTATAAGCGGAAGCCGCACGTCTATCAGCCGAAGCTCGTCGAAGAGGACGGCACGTTGATGCTCGAAGTCGAGGCCGCCAAGACAATAGCCGGAGACCCCCAGCGCGAACGCTAGGTCTGCAGACCTGGTCGCCAACGCTGGGCCGCAGCTTTTCGCCGTCGCTTAGACACGACCGAAAGGCGTCTCTCCGGTCGCTGGGGGACCTACGAGCCGCGATCGATCGCGATCCGCTCCTGCGCGAAAGACTGCCACCCAGCTCGAACGCTCTCTCACTTAATGGGGGTTTTTGGCCAACGCTCTCTCACATCAACACGCAAAAGGCCCGAGGTGCGGCATCCGGAAGCGTGCGTCAGAGCGACGAAGGAGCAGCACGCGGAGGATGCCGGCCTCGGGCCGGACGCAACTTGAGACTAGCGCGAGCGCTGGCGGAGGCGCTGCATGTCCAGGATGACCACGGCGCGGGCTTCGAGGCGGAGCCAGCCGCGCTGGACGAACTCAGCCAGGGCCTTATTGACCGTCTCCCGGGAGGCGCCGACCAGCTGGGCCAGTTCTTCCTGAGTGAGCTCGTGGGCCACCAGGACACCGTCGGTCGCCGGGCGGCCGAAGCGGTCCGCCAGGTCCAGGAGTGCCTTGGCCACGCGGCCCGGTACGTCGGAAAAGACCAGGTCGGACAGCGAATCGTTGGTGCGGCGCAGGCGGCGGGCCAGGGCCTGCAGCAGCTGGGTTGAAACCTCGGGGCGGGTCCGCAACAGGCCGTTGAGGCTCTCGTTCTTCAGGCCGGCCAGGCGGGTCTCGGAGACTGCAGTGGCAGTGGCCGTGCGGGGGCTGGGATCAAAGAGTGCCATCTCGCCGAACAGTTCGCCCGGACCCAGGATGGCGAGCAGGGATTCGCGTCCGTCGGGGGACGTGCGGCCCAGCTTCACCTTGCCGGAGACGATGAAGTAGAGCTGGTCGCCCTGGTCGCCCTCGCGGAATACCGAGGCACCGCGGGAAAGGTCCACCTCGGTCAGCTCATCGGTCAGCAGCCGGAATGCTTCGTCGTCAAGCGTGGCGAATAGTGGTGCTCGGCGCAGTACCTCGATGTCCATGAAATCTCCCAAATAAAAAGTGTCGGCTGTGGCGCTTGTGCCATTGTTTCAGAATTTTCAACGTTCTGTGACGTACTTGGCAGCGGAAACGCCGCTGGAGGCGTTCATGCAGGCCAGCCGGGAGCTGTGCCAGCGGCGGCGGAAGAGCTTTTATGCCGTGGAGCGGCGGGATCCCTCGGCGACGGGCACCCGACAGAAGAACGTCCGCGTACGGCACTAGAATTGGGTCTCAACCGTATTAGAGGAGCGTCAGTGTTTGGCTTGACCGTTCTGGACCTGGCGCTGATCCTGGCCCTGCTGTCTTACCTGATCTATGGCCTGCGCAACGGCTTCCTGGTCACGCTCGGCGGAATCGCGGGTTTCGCCGCGGGCGCCGTGGCTGCCTTTTTTGCCGTCCCGCTGGTCAGCGAGTTCGTGAACGACTCCGGGTGGAGGCTTACAGCCATCGTGGCCGCTGCCGTCGTACTGATGGCCATGGGGCATGGTTTGGGGACCATGATCGGGCGGAAAATCCGCGGCGCCGTGCGGGTCCAACCCCTGCGTGCGGCGGACCGGCTGGTTGGCGGCGCCGTCAATGTGGTGGTATCGGCGCTGGTGATGTCCATGCTCGCTTTCAGCGTCAGCTCCCTGGGCGTTCCCTTTGTGTCCCAGCAGCTAGCCGAGTCCAAGGTGATCCGCTACATCGACGGCCTGACGCCAGTCCCGGTGAAGGCCACCCTCGCGCAGTTGCGTTCAACGGTGATCGGCAACGGCATCCCCACGCTGATTGAGGGCCTCGGCCAGGGGCCCCAAGTGTCCGTGCCCAATGCCAGCACCAACACGCCGGCCCTGAACCGGGCAGCCGAATCGGTCCTGAAAATCGCCGGAACGGCCTATCAGTGCGGCCAGAACCAGACCGGAACCGGTTTCGTAATTTCCCCAGGGCGGGTTGTGACCAACGCCCATGTGGTGGCGGGCGTGTCGCAGCCTGTGGTGGAGATACCCAATGGTGGAGCGATGCCCGGGCGCGTGGTCTACTTCGACACCCGGCACGACCTCGCCGTGCTGGCTGTCGACGGCTTGCCGTCCGAGCCGCTGACCCTGACATCGGACCTTCCCAACGGCAGCCAGGCTGCCTTCGCCGGCTATCCACACGGCGGTCCGTTCAAGTCCAACCCCGCCACTGTCCAAGACATCGCTTCGGTCCTGGTCCCTGATATCTATGGACAGAACCCGGCCCCTGAGGACATTTACCGGCTGGCCGGGGACGTCCAGCCCGGAAACTCCGGCGGACCGCTGCTGACCACGGACGGCCAGGTGGCCGGCGTCATCTTCGCCAAGGCAACCTCCGACGCCGAAATGGGCTTCGCTATCACCATGGACGACCTTTACCCGGTGGCGTCGCAGGCAGCCGGCTTCAGCGCGCCCGTTTCCTCTGGGCAGTGCATCCAGAAGTAGCAGCTCTCCCTGAACCGGCGGCCAGCCTGAGTTAGAGGGCTTCGGCCAGGTAGTCGATGGCGAGCTTGTACCCGAACACACCGGCTCCCACGATCACCGCTGCGCAAACCGGCGACAGGTAGGAGTGGTGCCGGAATTCCTCGCGCTGGTGCACGTTGGTGATGTGCACCTCGACGGCGGGCAGCTGCACCGCTGCCAGGGCGTCGCGCAGTGCAACTGACGTGTGGGTGAAGGCACCCGCGTTCAGGACGATGCCGACGGCGTTGGCGCGGGCCGCGTGGATGACGTCCAGCAGGACGCCCTCGTGGTTGGACTGGACGCATTCGACCTCGAACCCATGGGCTTCAGCAGCATTCGCGGCAAGCCGTTCGACGTCGGCGAGCGTGGAGGAGCCGTACTTTTCCGGCTCGCGGGTCCCCAGCAGGTTGAGGTTGGGGCCGTTGATCACCAGGATGGTGCCGCGCCGGCTGGCGTCGCGGCCGGTGGGAGAATCAGATTCGGAGGCGGGGGAAGCGGCATCAGTCATGGCTCCAATCTACCCGTCGGATTCTGCGCGGTCATTCGGCCCGGCCGGGTCCTCGAAACCGGAATCTCCGGCCCCGCCGAGCGCAGCAGGTGAATGATGGTGCAGAACCGGACAGGCTAGGAAAACAGGTTGCCTAGCCGGCGATCCGGACCTTGCCGACGCGCTCGCCGAGGATCCGCTGGGCGTCCGCGCCCAGACGTGCATCGCTGATGACTTCGTCCGCTTCGTCCAGGGCCGCGATGGTGCTGATGCCCTGAAGCCCCCATTTGGTGTAGTCGGCCAAAACCACCACTTTCCGAGCCGCCGCCACAAACGCGCGGTCCGTCTCGGCCTCCAGGAGGTTGGGCGTGGTAAAGCCGGCGTCGGCGTCCATGCCGTGCACGCCGAGGAACAGCACGTCCAGGTGCAACTGCTTCAGCGCCGCCGTCGCAATGGGTCCCACTAAAGCGTCCGACGGCGTGCGTTCGCCTCCGATGAGGATCACCGTTGAGGCAAACCGGGCCGGGCCGGGGGACGCGTGGTGGAACAGGTCGGCGATGCGCACGGAGTTGGTGACCACGGTGATCCGCGGACCGTTGACCAGTTCCTTGGCCAGGGCCCACGTGGTGGTTCCGGCGCTGAATCCCACGGCCATGCCTTCGTGGACAAGGCCGGCCGCCGCTAAAGCAATCGCTCGTTTTTCAGCCGTCAATTGGGTGGACTTGAGCTCAAAACCCGGCTCGTGGGTGCTGACATCGCCCGGAAGCTTGGCCCCGCCGTGGATGCGCTCCAGCCGCCCGCCTTCCTCCAGCAACTCAATGTCCCGCCGCACCGTCATCAGCGAAACCCCCAGTTGCTGAGCCAAGTCAGAGACCCGAACAACCCGCTCCCGCTGAACGGCGCTCACAATCGCCTCGTGACGTGCAGCAGCGAGCATAGAAAGATCCTTCAAGCCAGTGGACAGGGCTGGTCCCAGCATACGGCGACGGCGCCGCCCAAAGTGGTGAGCGGCGCCGTCGCCTCGATCACCTATTTGCGGAGCGAGGCTGCGATCTGTGCCATGACGGTGTTGTCGGCCAGGGTGCTGGCGTCGCCAGGGTCGCGGCCTTCGGCGACGTCTTTGAGGAGTCGGCGCATGATTTTGCCGGAGCGGGTTTTGGGCAGTTCCGGGACCACGAGGATGATTTTGGGTTTGGCGATGGGGCCGATTTCCTTGCCGACGTGGTTGCGGAGTTCCTGGACGATGGCGTCGCCGGTGTCCACGGCGTCCCCGCGGAGGATCACGAACGCGACGACGGACTGGCCGGTGGTCTCGTCCGCGGCGCCCACCACGGCGGCTTCGGCCACGGCGGGGTGGGAGACCAGGGCGGATTCGATCTCGGTGGTGGAGAGCCGGTGCCCGGAGACGTTCATGACGTCGTCCACGCGGCCCAGGAGCCAGATGTCGCCGTCTTCGTCCTTCTTGGCGCCGTCGCCGGCGAAGTACATGTCCTCGAAGCGGGACCAGTAGGTGTCCTTGAACCGTTCGGGGTCGCCCCAGATGCCGCGGAGCATCGCGGGCCAGGGTTCGCGGATCACCAGGAACCCGCCATGGCCGTTGGGGACGGACTCGCCCATCTCGTCCACGACGTCCACGGCGATTCCGGGGAGGGGGACCTGCGCGGAGCCGGGCTTGGTGGCGGTCACCCCGGGCAGCGGGGCGATCATCTGGGCGCCGGTTTCGGTCTGCCACCAGGTGTCCACGATGGGGGTTTTGTTGGCGCCGATGACGTCCCGGTACCACATCCAGGCTTCGGGGTTGATGGATTCGCCTACCGAGCCGAGCACACGGATCGAGGAGAGGTCGTATTTGTCCGGGATGTCCCGGCCCCATTTCATGAACGTCCGGATCGCGGTGGGGGCGGTGTAGAGGATGGAGACCTTGTATTTTTCGATGATCTCCCACCAGCGGCCCTGGTGCGGGGAGTCCGGGGTGCCTTCGTACATGACCTGGGTGGCGCCGTTGATGAGCGGGGCGTAGGCGACGTAGGAGTGGCCGGTGACCCAGCCGACGTCGGCCGTGCACCAGTACACGTCCGTTTCGGGGTGCAGGTCGAACACTGCCTTGTGCGTGTAGGCGCCCTGGGTGAGGTAGCCGCCGGTGGTGTGCAGGATGCCCTTGGGCTTGCCGGTGGTGCCGGAGGTG
>JBDTQQ010000067.1:0-8916 GCA_039932075.1 Pseudarthrobacter sp.
AGGGGCCCGAGGTGGGGCTCACCGTCGACGTCGAAGCGCATCCGTCCGCCGTCAATCCCGGACGCCACCGCCGTCGTCGTTCAACGCCCCAAAGAGGTCCCGGGCCGCTCGTCGATGCCGCACCAGCCGGCGATGAAGAGGGCGATGCTCTTGGTGATCCGGCGGATGGATTCGACCGAGACCCGTTAGTCGAATCCGTGGATCGCCTCCGAAACGGGCCCGTACACCAGCGCCGGCGTATCCGCACAGAGGGTAAAGACGCGGCCGTCGAGGTAGCCCGGCGTGGTGAAGCTTTCCAGCTCCCGGCCGAACACCTGCGCATGCGTGCGCTCCAACCTGGCCTCGGCCTCACTGCCCGGTTCCAGCACGCAGCTCCTGAGAAGAAGCCGGTCTTTTCTCCGACAGGCCTCGCCATGGAACGTCTGGCCAAGAGGATTATCGACCTCGAGGACGACTCCCGCACGGACATCCGTCTGGACCTGACGCACAACTGGGGCGTGGCCTACCAACCCAAAGGGAGCGGCGCTCGGCAGGGCCAGCGCAGAGAGCCTGGGCTATAGCCACGCGGACGTGATGACCGTCGCCGGGCACGATTCGACCAACATGAAGGACGTAGTTTCGACCGTGATGCTCTTCGTTCCCAGTGTGGAGGGCATCTCGCACAACGAGGCCGAGTTCACGCACGACGACGATGCGTTGCGCGGCGTCGCGCTGCTCACCGAGGTCACGCGGTGGCTTGTCCGCGGCGAACTGGCAGAGGACTAACGGCGCGACGGCGGCCGGTCACCGTGGTCAGCGGGCAGCGATGTGTGCCGCCACAAACTCCGCATCGTCGCCCAAAACCGACAGCGTGGCTGACAGGTGCTTGGTGAGCCAGGGGAGTCCGATGGCGTAGAGGCCCGGGACGTCGGTGACGCCGCGGGTGTGGCGGGGGTAGTTCCACTCGTCGAGCACCGGGGTGTCGAAGAAGCTGAAGTCCAGGCCGTAGCCGGTGGACCAGATGACTGGGGTGATGCCTTCGGCATCACCTTCCAGGCGCGCTCCCGATTCTGCAGGCAGCCAGTCGTCCGCCTGCACAGGCTCGGCGGCCGGTGCGTCGATGCCCGCGGCGGCGATGTAGGCGTCGGCCATCCGTCCCAGCCGCTGCCCGAACCCCGCCTCCATGAGGGCGAGGCGTGCGGGGAGGTTGTCGCTGAAGACGAGGCCGCCGTCGTCGGTTCCCTCAAACCGGCCGTGCAGCTGGACGCCCCGGCGGCCGAGGTCCCTGACGTGGATGCTGTGGCCGCCGCCGTTGCCGGAGATCAGCGGGTTGCACGCAAAGCGCGCCGCGGGGGAGGGGAGGTGGTCCGTCTGGAGGCCGTTGATGCCGAACTCGGGGCCGTGGAGGTTGACCCGCAGGATCCAGTAGAAGACGTCCTGGCCGCGGTACCGGCGCGGAGCCTCGGGGCAGGACGAGACCGACAGGTGGACTTCCCGGCCGGCGTCGAGCAGGTCCTCGGCGATCTGGCCGCCCGACTGGCCGGTGCCCACCACCAGCACGGCGCCCGCCGGGAGCTGCTGCGGGTTGCGGTAGGCGTGGCTGTGCAGCTGGCGGACATGCTGCGGGATGGCGGCGGCCGACGCCGGGATCCGCGGGATCTGGAAGGCGCCGTTGGCGAGGACCACGTTCCGCGCCTGCCAGCGGCCGTCGCTGGTGTCCACGGCGAACCCGCCGTTGGCCGCGCTGACCCGCGTCACGTCCGTGCCGAGCCGGATCGGGGCGGCGATCCTGGCGGCGTAGTCCCGGAGGAGCCCGATCACCGTGTCGCGGGGGAGGAAGGCGTCCGGTTCGGGCCCGTCATAGGTCATGCCCGGCAGCACGCAGGAGAAGTTCGGGGTGTTCAGGTAAAACGATTCCCAGCGGTCCTGCCCCGCGCCGATCACGGCGTAGGGTGCCTGCTGATCCAACGGATCACGCAGGCTGTTCGGACCTACGGGGCAGGCCGGATGGTTCAAAGACAAGACAAAGTGAATGTGGCTGTCGTGTGAATTCAGACTCGGGCCTAACGGGCCGGCCATCATGCTGCGAAGTCTGGGGCCATCCCATACGGACGGTCACACCGCGCGGCGACGGTCCCGGGTCACCATCCGGTGGCCGGGACCGTCGTTGTACTTACGGGGTGGACTCCCGAGAAGATTCCACGCCCTCGGAGGACGACCTAGTGGCGCTCCAGAACGCCACAGGCTGCGGGGTCGGTGGCCTCGGCCGGGAGCTTCGGATCGAGTTCGCTGGCGCCGATCGTGCCGAAGTCGTACTTGCCGTTGTCGTTGTAGTCGATGCCGTGGATCACCACAACACCTTCGCCGTCGCGGATGGCCTGGGCGATGTCCTTGGCCGTTCCGGTGCCGCCGTCGTCGCCGGTCCCGGCGACGTCGGTGAACTTGATGTTCTTGCGCTTGTAGTCATAGCCGCCGTCCTTGGCAACCGGGAAACGGTCCACCGCCAGCAGGCTGGCCGGGGTGGTGTCGCCGGTGGTGGTCAGGGACACGACCACCGGACCGTAGGCGGGGATGCCCTCCACCGTGTTGAGCCGTCCATCGTGGTTGGTGTCGAAGGCCAGGGTGGGGCACTCATTCAGGGCCTGCTGGCCGTAGTGGATGTGCTGGGCGTGCGGTGCATCGGGGGTCAGGCCGTCGGCATGGACCTCGATGCGCTTGATCATTTTGTTGCCGACGACGGCCGTGGCAGTTCCGGAGGCTCCGGAACCGTTTAGCTGGGTGAGCGTGGCGGTCAGGGTGACGTTCTTGTCGTTGTCGTTGCTGTCGCTTCGGTCATTGTGCGCCTGGGCCGGAACTGCTGCCAGGGCGGCGGCGGCAAGCAAGGCAACCGCTGAGCCCCCAACTGCTATCACTGATTTACGATTCACAATTCACTCCTCGGTCTTGGCCAGTGAGGCGGTCCCTCTGGTCCCAAGTGATTCGGAACACATTGCCCGGCGGATGGGTCGAGGTTTGGCAGACCCTCCCCGGGCTCTTGTGGGGGTCCACGTGGAGGGCGGACAATAGCCTCACTGGCCCGGGTTATGGCCGCACTCTTCCATACGTTGGGGCAGACGCAGAAAGCCGGTGCTCCGGCGTCGAGAAGCAGGAGCAATAGATGACCATGTCGCTGCCGCCGGACGATGACCTGCCGCCTGCGGCTTTACCTCCGTCGAATGGCCCAGCACTCGGAGGGGTGTTCTATACCTCCGGCCGCTGGTTGGTGAAGCCGGGACATGAGGAGGCTTTCGCACGGGCGTTCGCGGAATCGGGCGTAGACGACGTCGAACCCGCAATCCGTGGGCTTCTCGAGCGACCCCGATTACTCCGCGATCTCGCTCAGCCGCGGAGCTATCTCAGCTATGCCGTGTGGGAAAGCCGGGAAGCCATTGACCAGTTCAGGTCACGGCCGGATTTCCCCGCGATGATCGCGCGAATGAAAGAACACTTGGATGACATGCAGATCTCCACATTGGAACTGGTGTTAGGCCAAGGACTGACAGGGGAAGGCCGCTCAGAGTGACCAATGCGGAACGCACCTCTGCGGCCTTCGTTCCGTCAACGGATGCTTAGGCTCGTGAACCGCAAGCCCGTGAAGACGAAGGGGAACCCCATGAACACCGAACCGTCAGTCATTGTCTTCGATGTCAACGAAACACTCTCAGACATGTCGCCTATGGGGGAGCGGTTCGCCGAAGTCGGTGTTCCAGCCGAGGTGGCGAAACTCTGGTTTACCACGCTGCTGCGGGACGGCTTCGCACTTACCGCGGCTGGCGGCAACGGCGCCTTTGCCGAGATTGGCGCCGAGGCCCTGCGGGGGCTGCTTGCCGCTTCTGACCCAGGCACGGACCTGGACCAGGCCGTGGAGCATGTCATGGCCGGAATGGCAGGACTTGGGCTGCATCCTGACGTCCCGGACGGCGTCCGGGCCCTGCGGGAAGCTGGATACCGGCTGGTCACGCTGACCAACGGTTCCGCACAAGTCGCGGAGAAACTGTTCAGGCCAGCCGGGATCCGGGACCAATTCGAACGGCTGCTGTCGGTCGAGAATGCCCCGGGGTGGAAGCCGGCAGGGACCGCTTATCACTATGCCGCCGCAGCCTGCGGCGTGGAACCCGGGGAGATGCTGCTGGTGGCCGTCCATCCCTGGGACATCCACGGCGCTGCCCGGGCGGGCCTGAATACGGCGTGGATCAACCGGACGGGAGCCGACTACCCTGCCTATTTCGCCACCCCCGATTACACCGTCACTTCATTGGTCGAACTCCCGGCAACGCTGGCGGCAGTGTGGCCCCAGCAGTCGTGAGGGTCAGTGCGTCAACGACGCCCTGACCCTCACGCACACAACGCGGTCCGGTAGCCCGGGTCAAGCTGGGGGAGCAATGTCAAAGCCGTTCAGCGGCACAACGTTACCGGCGGAGTCCTGGGGAATGACCAGGCCTTAAAAGAACAGGACCAGGTAGATGATGCTGGCTGGACCTCAAGGAGGAGCGCGAGGTGCGCCCCGGCTGCGGCGCCTGGGCGTCCCCACCTCGTCATTGAGATGAACGAGAAGCCGGGCGACTCCTGGCGGAACCGCTGCAAGTCCCTCGCGGCTAGGTACCCTCCAAGTCTGTTTGGAAGAGCCCCTGATGTCACTACCGAACAACGCGCATCGTTGAACCAGATTCCGCTAGCTCAAGATCGAGCAGGTACTGCACATAATCGGATTGGTCAGCCGCCACACCGGCGAGGATGTCATCCGCACGGTGGGGCTCGGCATGGACCTGGGCGGCCAAAGCCAAGGCCCGGATCTTGGCGCTGGGATGGCCGTTCCCAATGTGCACCAATGCATCGACGGATTCGCCTGCTCTCAGAACGTCCGCGACACGAATTGCGGCCTCGACGCCGCTGAAGTTGAGGTATCTGCAGATGGCCCCGGATCCTTCATCGAACTGGAACTGCATCTCATTTTGCACGGGCGCGCGGGGGATCAGGTTGAGCGAGACCGAGATCTGGTCGGGGGGCAATTGAATGTGCACGTCACGCTTGGCACGATAGAGAGCCGTTCGACCATTTGTCAGAGAGAAGACCCCCTCGTCGATCAACTCGACTTCCTCGCCAAGCCGCCCACCATTCTCCCGCGATTCATAGCTGTAGGATCGGCAGCTGTAACCGGGCCCCAAGTATCCGACGGTGAGAATGTCAAAGTTGTGATCATGACATACGTCGTACTGGTAGCCGGGGATTGCCTGCTCAGCGGCCGATATTGGCTTCCAGATATTCGCACGGACAAAGTATTCGCTTGTTGAGTGCAGCAACAGGACCTCGGGCGCATAGATATTTCCCGACTGGAACCTCAGTTGGTCCCGCAATTCATCGAACATGCGCTCCAGTAAGAACGCCTTGTTGTTGGCCAATCTGGCTAACAGGGGTGCCGAAGCGATCAAATCGTCATGCTTCGTGATGTCGAAACCGCCATCTTCCAGAGCCTTCACATATTGTTCGAGTGAAAACGTGTTCTCGGTGGCTTCCAACTCAACGTTGAGTGGCAATGTCATCATCTCCGTTCTGGAAGAGTGCATCGAGAATTGCCCGAGCACCATGCCTCACTGCTGCCTGATCGGACTCGGATGCACGGTGAAGTGCGGCGAAGGCTTTGTCGTGTCCCGTTTCGATCATTGACTGGATCGCCAGCAGTGACACGGGCGCAGAGCTCGACGCCAAAGCGAGTTCATAAATGTCATCGGACAAGCCGACTCCTTGCGCCTGTGCGATCCGAAGGACATTTCGGAATCGAGACGCTTCAAGGGACGACTGCTCGCGATACAGCGATACAAGTGCGGGACTAAACGTCCATACAATGTTCGACGCCCCACGGCGATACGACAGAATCTGCACAACTGTCGGACCCGCCGCAGCGCAGATCTGCACAATCTCCTGCGAGTTTTCTGTGCTGAATTCGTCGCCCTCCCGGAGTTCCTTCACGGAGCATTCGTGAAGCCGCACTCCCGGCCTGAACTGTTCTATGTCGCAGTTGTCAGGCGCAGCAAGTGTGCGCACGGTTAATGCGCCTGAGCCCCGCACTGCAAGTGCCTGGGGCATGCCGCTCCACTTCACTAGTTGACGCGAAGCGTTGAACGGTGCGACGAATCGAACCGAGTACTCCAAGTCGGGCGTATTGACGAAGGTGAAACTACCCTGTCCCACGCCCGCGCGTACGATGTGTTCTGTGTCGGCCGCGGTTGCGCTCAACTCATCCAGAAGGAACTCATCAAGGAAGTTACTTCTAACATGATCTGAGAACACGCTTCGAAGCGACATCCAGTCGCCTGCGTTCTCCTCGAGGATTCCTCTCAGTGCCGCCAGTGATTCATATCCCACAATCGGTCCCCTGGTACGGGTCAGGCAATGAAGATCTCGATGACAATAAAGATCACCAACCCGCTGCAGTCATCATCTGCGGCCGCGAGCCGGTCGGCTCCGAAGGTTGCAACTGCATCCGAGAACCGAACATTCTTGAAGTCGCCGATCAAACGTGCGCGCTGATCAGTGAGGTACTCGTCAAGTGCGCCGTACTCCTTCTCGGCCTCCTCTAAGTATCCTGATTCGTGCAGGACATGGATCCGGTCCAGCCTCCCGGCGACCTGCTTGGCGACGTCGAATTGCGCCTGGGAAATCCGCACCAAGTGGTAGTCCACACCCGGCTTGAAACTCGTGATGGGTGTGCACGTCTGAGTGGACTCTTCAGCGTCAGTAGCAGAATGCAGGAACCGCCGTAATGGCCGGTACTTCTCCATGAGCGGTTCGAGGCCGCTCAGCTTCTCCTCAATATCCTTGGATTCCTCGGCTGAGATGCTCAGCGTCAGGGCTGGTCCGTTCTTGTCCGGTTGCCGCTGGAAGCGGACATCCGGCTTCATCGCCAGCGCGAAAGTGATGAATGATCGCAGGTCCTTCGACAGGGTCTCGTCGGCGAGAGTGTCCGTCATTTCGAAGCTCCTCTGGTGTTGGCGGTGACTCTTCGCCTGGCATTGCAATCCAGCTGTGGAGTCACCTCACATGGATGACCGGTGAGGTCGTGCCGCCCGAAATCGGTGGCATGGATGAAGGCTAACCACGTGACCGTTACTGCCGCGTTATCGGTGCGTTGGCGCTCGTTGCGCGGGAGATTCGAATAACCAACGTGCCCAACATCTGGATCCGCGGCACCCATAGGTGGAGGAGCTTGCCTTCCCCGGCACAAACGAAAGGCGGCGGCGGGAGGCAAGTGGCGCCGTCGTCCTCCACCCTTCGGCAGTGCGGATCGACACGGTCCTGAATGCAGTCCGTGCGAGAATGACGCCATGACCCACGAGCAGCACGAATCCGCCGCGCCGGAACTGGACCGCACCGCCCACCCGGCATTCGAAGCCGCCTATCAGGCCGCCCGGAAGAGCCTGGCTGAGGGCGGCATCCCCATCGGAGCTGCGCTCGCCCGGGGCGGCGTGGTCATCGCCAGCGGGCACAACGAACGGGTCCAAAACGCCGATCCGATTGCCCACGGAGAAATGTCGGCGCTCCGCGCCGCCGGCCGGCAGAAGAGTTACCGGGACACCACGCTCTACACCACCCTCGCCCCGTGTGCCATGTGCGCCGGAACCATCGTCCAGTTCAAAATTCCCCGCGTGGTGGTGGGTGAAGCACGCACCTTCGACGGCGAGCTGGAGCTCCTGCGGACACGCGGGGTTGAGGTGGTGGTCCTGGATGATCAGCGTTCGGTCGACATGATGCGCACCTTCCAGTCCGACAACCCGGACCTCTGGGCAGAGGACATCGCCGAGTAGGCGTCGTCGGTCACGGCTCACTCCCGCACCCACGACAGGCTTGGAGCGCGAGTGGGGCTTCTTTTCAGAAGTGCAGAGCGCAAACGTCAGAACCCGGCTGCATAACCGTTCCCTGCCCGAAGGCGCGGGCGTCCCCGCTTCCGGTCCAGACGGCACCGCCGCCAGGGCAGGGCCTCACCTCGAACGCCATGCCATCACGCTCGGCCCGCAGGTGGTGCCCGTCATCCTCGACCAGTTTCCAGCCCGCCTCCGGCAGCGCCGCACGATAGTGCTGCAACACATCGACGTCTCCTGAGAGCACAAACCAGCGGGCACAGCCGCCCACACCGCTGATGCCGCCACTGCTGAAATAGCCGATGTGCTCGATGGAATCGAACGCCTGCTGGGACTCGCGGTCTGCGGTGGCCATGGGCTCAGCCGAGCCCTTGGTCACGCATTGCGGATTGGAACTGAATTGCTGCTCGGTCTTCTGCCCCAGCGCCGACGGGGTGACAGCGAGCATCGCGAGCAGCACGATGACCGGGATGACCACAGCCGTCACCTTCATCCACAGCCGTGATGAAAGCACCAAGCCGAACACAGCAACCACCGCGGCCAGACCCAAGGCCACTCCGGCGGGACCGGCCGTCAACCCCCAGATGAGCCCCTCAAACGCGGTATCAGTGATATCGCCGTACACCGCCATGAAACCGTAGTGGACCAGCACAGCCAGCAGCGCCAGTGCTGCCTCGATGACGAGCAACACCGCAGCAGCGACGACTTGGCCGGTCACTGGCATGGCTCATTTTAGATCCACCTGCCAAATTCCCACAGGTGCCGGAGTGACTCGCTGCGTGCTCACCCGGCAATTTCGGAATGATCTGTCCGGGCCGGCCCAAAGCTGCGCTGACGTGGAAGACTTCCACTATGAGCATCGCGCAGTGGTGGGCAAAGCTGCAGTCATCAACGCAGGATTGGCTCATCGAAAACAACGGTGAAGAGGTGCCAGCCGTAGTGGTGGCCGAGATTGCCGGGGTTGGCGGACCGGCCAGCGCGGATCCATGGTGGACCGGCCAAGACGGAGCCTCTGGGCACTATTTCCCCGACGAAGCCATTG
>JBDTQQ010000068.1:0-8800 GCA_039932075.1 Pseudarthrobacter sp.
GATCAGGATATTTTAGGCCGCATTCAGTCGCTGGTCGCCGAAGAGCATGAACTCCGCGAAGCGTCCGGAACTGGCAAGGCGCCGGACGAGGCCCGGCTGAAGCGTCTGGAAGAGAGCCTGGACCAGTGCTGGGATCTGCTGCGCCAGCGCCGGGCCAAGCTGGAGTCCGGCGACAATCCGGACGAGGCGTCCACCCGCCCAGTCAGCGAGGTGGAAGGTTACAAGCAGTAGCCAGAGGATTGTGAGCAACTGGTGATGTTGAGGAAATACGGGGCTGCGCTCCGCCCTCTTCACCCAAGCCTTTCGCTCCGGCGGCAGCCATTTAACCTGCGCGAAACATGCCGGTCACGCGGTCTTCACGCAACAGCCCGTTACGTAACAAGCACGCAACGTTCTGCGGCACAGAACGAAACACGGCACCACGACGATTGACCAGGGGGATTGCCCGGGCAGAAGTCCCGGCGATCTGGATCAATGGGAAGGGACGCCGGTGGCAATCACTGCGCAACACGTCTGGCTGATGATCGCGGCGGCAATGGTGCTGCTCATGACCCCGGGGCTGGGCCTCTTCTACGGCGGCATGACCCGGGCCAAGGCCGCCCTCAACATGATCATGATGAGCTTCATCTCCGCCGGCATCGTAGGTGTTGTGTGGGTGCTGTGGGGTTATTCCATGACCACTGGCGAGGGCTTCCTGGGCATCTTCGGCAACCCGTTCGCCAACTTCGGCCTGCAGAACCTCATGGGCTCCCCCGATCTGATCAAGGCCGGTTTCAGTGCCACGTTCGCGATCATTACTGTTGCCCTGATCAGCGGCGCCATTGCGGACCGCGCCAAGTTCAGCGCCTGGGCCCTGCTTGTGCCGGTCTGGGTCACCCTGGTCTACTGTCCGCTCGCCTACATGATCTGGGGCGGCGGGCTCATGAGCGCAGGCGGCGCCATGACCGCGGTCTTCGGCCAGGTGATTGACTTCGCCGGCGGCGCCGTGGTGGAAATCAGCTCGGGAACGGCAGCCCTTGTCCTGGCCCTGGTGGTAGGGCAGCGTCACGGTTTTGCGAAAGACCCAAGCCACCGCCCGCACAATGTCCCGTTCATCATGCTCGGTGCGGCCATCCTCTGGTTCGGCTGGTTCGGGTTCAACGGCGGCGCCGCCACCACGGCGGAGCAGGCTGGCCTGATCTGGGTGAACACCCTGGTTGCTCCGGCAGCGGCAATGCTCAGCTGGCTGCTCGTGGAGAAGGTCCGCCACGGCCACCCCACGTCGCTGGGCGCAGCGTCCGGCGTGGTCGCAGGCCTGGTGGCCATCACACCCTCCTGTGCCAACATCAGCCCAGTGGCCGCAATCGGCCTGGGCCTGCTAGCCGGGGCGGCCTGCTGCGTGTTTGTTGACCTCAAATACCGTTTCGGCCTGGACGATTCCCTGGACGTGGTGGGCGTCCACCTCGGCGCGGGCCTGATCGGAACCCTGGCCCTGGGCTTTATCGCCCTCCCGGTGGACGGTGAAGGCGGCGGCCTCTTCTACGGCGGCGGCTTCCGGCAGCTGGTGGCGCAGTCCGCAGCTGTCGTGGTCACCGTGCTGCTGTCCGGCGTCGTCACCCTGATTATCGGCCGGGGCATCAACCGGTTCATCGGCTTCCGGGTCAGTCACGAAGCCGAGACCGTGGGCGTGGACGTGGCCCAGCACGCCGAGACGGCCTACTCTTTCGGTGAGATGTTCGCTGGCCACTTCAACCCCCTGGGTCACCGGCTTCCCGCAACTACTCCCCCAACGGCGGGTGCCCCCGTCGAAACTTCCGCGCATGCCGCCGGTCCGGCCAAGGAAGATACCTTCGTCTAAGCGTTAGCCTTAATCGCACAGCAGGTGATACCAGCTGTCCGCCAGCACCTCGAGTGCATGTTCGCGGTTGGGTTCAAACTTACGCCGAGTCCAGAGCGTAGCCACGTAGTCGAGGGATGTGAAGGCGAGGGTTCCCCTGATGTGGTGTGTCTCCTCCGAGAAGCGGCCAGCCAACTGCATGCCCCGAAACGAGGTGGAGATGACCTCTTCATGCCATCCCTCGAGCATGGCCCGCACTTCACGGTCGACTGCTGCGGCTTCGTCGAGCACGTCAAGGTAGGGGCGGAAGACCGGCCACAGAGCCGCGGGCGACTCGAGCCAGGCAAGGATGCCAGACAGTTCACCCGCATGCACGACGTCCACCAGTTCGGCGGCGGTGGGGCCCTGTGGTCCCGGCTGCCGCGGCAATGTCATCGATGGTGGTGGCGGCGTAGCCCTTTTCGGTGAACAGCTCAAGGGCCCGTTCGACGATGACGTCGCGGGTCAGCTGTTTCTGGGCTTCTCGCAGCGACGACATGAGTCCATCCTATCGGTGGGGTGTGGCGGCCGAACGCACGCAGCGAAGCGGTATGCGTGGACGGGCCTGACGTGACCTAACGAAAAGCGCGGCGGACACATCAGACGCCCGCCTGCACTGTCCGCTGGAGGGCTCCCGGACCGGCGTTCGCCAGTCGACGCAGTTTGGGAACGGGGATTCGATAGTTGATTGCAGCGGCAGTGCCGGAACCGTCCGGGTGCTCCCAGCGCAGCAACATCGAGTCCGCCCCCTCGCCGGCCTCGGAGTAATCGGGCGAGCCGATGACCGGGGTGAAGCCCACCGATTTGAGCGCCAGGCCGAAGCCCTCTGTCGAGAAGTAGGGCTGGAAGGTGAACTCGGATGCGGCATCGCCCTGAAGCAGTCCGACGGCGGCGGCCTTGGCTTGGTCGATGGCGCTCGTCCACAGCGGAATGCGCTGCACGCCGCGGTTGGTGGGGAAGAACGCCACGTCGCCGGCGGCGACAACGTCCGGCCGAAGCCGGCCGCGCGAGTCAACACGCAACGAGCCGTCGGCAAGCAGTCCGGAACCGGCCAGCCACTCAATGTTCGGCTCGTCACCAATGGCCGTAACCACGAGGTCCGCCGTCAGCGTGGTGCCGTCGGCCAGGACAATCCGCCGGCCGCCGTCGGAATCCATGATGCGGGCCTTCCCTCGTTACCACCCTGAGTCCCCGCTGGATGGCCGTGGAGGTGAAGATATCGGCCAAATGGCCACCACGCTGGCGGGACAGTGGCGTCACATCGGAGACGAGGGTGACTTCGCAGCCCACGTGCAGGCACCCGGAGGCAACCTTCATGCCCAGAGGGCCGCCGCCGATGATGATGACCGAGGGGCGCGAGGCGACACGTTCCTTGAGCAGGACCGCATCCTCAATGGTGCGCAGTGTGAGTTCCCCGGAAGGTGCCGCCCCCTCCTCCCACGGGAGGCGCTTGGCCCGGGATCCGGAGGCGATGACAAGGCCGTCATACGGCAACTCACCGCCCCATTCCAGGCGCACCAGCCGGGCGTCGACGTCCAGGCCCGTGGCGCTGATGCCCAGCAGCTCGGTGGCTTCGTGGGTCGGTTGGGGCAGCTCATGGGCCTGCCGGTCGTCGTCCCCATGCAGCAGCGCCTTGGACAAGGCGGGGCGGCTGTAAGGATGGTGCCGTTCCGCGCCCGCAACTGTCAGCTCACCGTCGAAGCCGGCGGAGCGCAGCGAGTCGCACGCTGTGAGTCCGGCAATGCCGTTGCCCACCACCACGATCCGGCGCATCGTCATGCCGCGGCCAATCGCAGCGCGGCCACCGGGCAAACCCTGACGGCCGCCTTCGCAGCCTCCAGTTCGGCCCCGTCCACCTCCGGAACATCGATGACCAGTTCGCCGTCGTCATCCAGGTGCATCAGCTTTGGCGCGGCTTCCTCGCAGAGTCCGTGCCCCTCGCAGCGCGGCCGGTCCAGTTCGATCCTCGTGCTGCCACTACCTTTACTACCTCGAGCTTTTCGATGCTCCGGGTGATGTTGCTCGGCTCCCGAACCGCGTCCCCGATGGTCAGCGACTGCACCCGTCGGGCCAGGGCTTCGATGACGGCGTGCGCTTCAAGCTTCGCCAGGCCGTGGCCGGCGCAGCCGCGCGGCCCGTAGCCGAAGGAGAGGTGGTCGACGGGGTTGTGTGCCACGTCGAAGGTGTCCGGGTTCTCGTAGTGCCGCGGGTCGCGGTTTCCGGCGCCGAAGAGGATGCCTACCTACGCGCCGGCAGAAATGGTGACTCGGTAGATCTCCACATCACCGGTTGCCTTGCGGCCCCAGATATGGACCGGGGCCCAGTAGCGCAGCACTTCGGCGAGGGCCGCGGGGACGAGCGCCGGGTTCTCACGAACGAGGTCAAGCTGCTCCGGGTGGCGACCAAACAACGCAACGATGTTGCCGATGGCGGCGATGGTGGTGTCCACACCCGCGCCCAGGTACTGGTGGATGATGTGCCCTGCAGTGCCCTCGGGAATCTCGCCCCGGGTCTCGGCATCGAAGATTCCGCCAGTCGCGTCCCTTCATCGAGGAACACGACAAGATGTTCCGGTGGTACGACTACTGGATCAAGGGCATCGACAACGGTGTGATGGACGAACCCGCCGTCAGCGTCTTCGTGGAGGGCTCCCGTGAGGTGGTCACGGCCGACCAGTGGCCGCCGAAGGACGTGGAGTACAAGTCCCTGTACTTGCGCCCGCGCCGCGCGCTGTCCACCGAGCCCGAACTGATGGACACGGAGTACGCCGCTCCTGACGGCTTCTACCAGGCACCGCTGACGGTCACCGACAAGGTGGAAATCATCACCTGGTCCACGCCTGTGTTCGAAGAAGCCACGGAGATGATCGGCACCGGCGCAGCACACATCTTCGCCGAGATCGACCAGCCGGACACCAACTTCATCATGCGGGTCTGGGACTACGCCCCCAATGGAAAGCGCCAGCTCATCACCAGCGGCTACCTCAAGGCCTCACACCGGGAACTGGACGAGCGGACCACGGAGGGCAACCCGCGCCACCCGCACACACGCACCGAGCCGGTGGAACCGGGGAAGATCGAGGAGTACGTGCTGCGCCTCTTCCCGTTCGCGAACACTTTCCTGCCTGGCCACAAGCTGACAGTGGAACTTTCCAACAACGAGCCGCTGGCGGATGAACACAAACGCCCTGCTCCCCCCGGACGCATTCCACCTGCCAGTGGGCCGCCCTGTCACCCACAAGATCTACCGTGACGCCACCCATCAGTCCCGGCTGGTGCTGCCGTTCACCGCGCGTCAGGCTGCGAAAGAAGCGAAATAGTCCCGGCCGGGACGTCCGGGTGCGCCCGGACTTCCCAGGACAACGCACGACGCCGGATCCTGGCTAATCGGCCAGGATCCGGTAGAGCGCACGGCGGGTTTCGTCGAGCTTCTCCACTGCCGCAGTGCGCTGCTCTTCCGTTGCTGCGCTCCGGAACTGATGGATAACGCCCATCAGCTTCCCCACACTCTGGTGGAACGCCGGCCCTGATCCTTCGGCCTCGGTGTTCCACGCGTTCTCCAGCTCCTCGGCGTGCTCGGCCACGTACGCCTTGCCGGTGTCGCTGAGGGTGAAGTCTGTCCGCCTTCCCTCGCTGAGCGGCGTGATCAGTTCCTCGTCCACCAACTGCTGGAGCGTTGGATATACGGAACCGGGGCTGGGGCGCCATGCCCCCGAGGTTTTCTCTGCGATGGTCTTGATCAGGCCATAACCATTCGAAGGACCTTCGGCTAGAAGCGACAGGATCGCCCAGCGGACGTCCCCCCTGCCGGCCCGGCGGGAACCTGGCGCGAAGCCGGGACCAAATCCTCCGCCCGGTCCGAACCCTGGACCAAATCCCGGTCCGAATCCGCCACGCGGCCCGAATCCCGGGCCAAAGCCTCCGCCGCGGTGCCCGTGCGGCCCGCGCCGTCCCCTTCCGCGTTCAAACTTGCCCCGCCCGAACGGCGGTTCCAAAAACTTGTCATCGTTAACGCCTTTCATGGTGGCAATCGTCCCTTCGTACATTGTCGAATGATCAACCAGTGAACCTATTCACCGATATTTAACGATATATCGGTGAATATCGTCAGGCAAGGGGCACATGGATTCTTCGGCGAAGAGGTTGCGGCTTTGCCATCAGTTCGTCAGGCATCTGGATGGCGGACGATCCGCGGCGTATCCTGATCACACGTCGCAAGCTTGAGGGCTGAAGAATGGCGAAGAAAAAGAAGCACGGGCATCGCCTGGCGAGGATCTTGGGAAGGATCCTCGGCTTCTTTACCGCGAGCGCATTGTGCGGCGTATTGGCCGCCAGCCTGGTGGTGCCGGCCGTAGCCGCCGCAGGGTTCGGGGTCAGCACCTCCATCGGATTCTTTGACAGCCTCCCCGAAGAACTCACCGTCCAGCCGCCGTCGCAAACCACCAGGGTGCTCACCTCGGATGGTCAGACGATCGCCACGTTCTACGCCGAAAACCGGGTCAGGGTTCCGCTGGACAACATGTCTCCCTTCATCAGGGACGGCATCGTTGCGATCGAGGACAGCCGCTTTTACGAGCATGCCGGCATTGACCCCCAGGGCATCATGCGGGCACTGTTTTCCAATGTGACCTCCGGCGACCGGCAAGGCGCATCCACCATCACCCAGCAGTACGTGACCAATGTCATCAACGAAGCGAGGTTGTCCCAGGACAAACGGGACGAGGTGATCCTCAGCGGCCAGAAGGACATGGGCGACAAACTTCGGGAGATGAAGCTGGCCGTCGCGCTGGAGAAGAAGTTCACCAAAGACCAGATCCTCGAGGGTTACCTGAACATCGTTTTCTTCAACAGTGACGCCTACGGAGTTGAAGCGGCCGCCCGCTATTTCTTTAGCACCACCGCCAAGGACCTGACTCTCCCGCAGGCAGCGTTGCTGGCCGGGCTGGTCAACAGCCCCACCTTCTACAACCCCGCACTCAACCCCGAAAACTCGATGGTCCGCCGCAACCAGGTGCTGGCCGAGATGCTCAAACACCACAAAATCACACAGGTCCAGCACGATGAAGCTGCGGCCACCCCCATCGAGCTCAAGATCACTCCGGAGCGGCAAGGGTGCGCCAATGCGGCCATGGCGCCCTATTTCTGCGATTATATTTCGCACCTGATCCTCAACAATCCTGCCTACGGTTCGAGCCTGCTCGAGCGGCAGAGAAGGCTCTACCGCGGCGGCCTCACCATCACCACCACGCTGGACAGCAGGCTGCAGGCAGCCGCGCAGGCGCAGGTGGATGGCACAGCCGGCGCCAACCCGGACCACTGGGGCGCGGCACTGGTCTCAGTCCAGCCGGGCACGGGGAAGATCCTGGCCATGGCGCAGAACACGGTATTCCTGCCGACCGAGGGAAAATTCGATACCCAACTGAACTTCAATGTTGACGCCAGGGATCCCCAGGGCAACGACCTCAACGGCGCCGGCGGCTTCCAGCCCGGGTCAACGATGAAGCCGTTTACCTTCGCGGAGTGGCTCAACGAGGGCAAATCCCTCACGGCCGAGGTGGACGCGTCCCGGCGGGTGTACCCGCTGGGGTTCCCGTGGCGGTCCAGCTGCGGAAAGGTGCTGGGCGCGTACAGTACAGCCCAGAACACCCCGGAACTGGGCGCAGCGGATGACCTGCAGAACGCCGAAGAGGGCTTTTACCGCAAGATGCCTATCAACTACGGCCTGTACAACTCCATCAACACCGCCACGTTCGCTACAGCCGCGCAGCTGGACTTCTGCGGCATTCAGAAGATGGTGGATGCCGTTGGTCTTCACAGCGGCCTGGATGGCGCCCAGATCAACATGCACCAGCTCGGCAACCTGCTCGGCGCCACCGGTGTGGCGCCGCTGCACATGGCCAACGCCTTCGCCACCTTTGCCAACGACGGGAAGTACTGCACCCCCGTGGCGCTCGTGGATGTCACTGACGCAACTGGCGGCAAGCTTCCGGCCCAGCCCAGTGATTGCCGGGACGCGGTGAAGCCTGAAGTGGCCCGCGGGGTCAACTCGGTACTGCAGGATGTACTGATTAAAGGCTCGGGCGTCTGGATCAATCCAAAGGTCCATGACAAGCGGCCCACCGCAGCCAAGACCGGTACCTCCAACAACAACGGCTCCACGTGGGTGGTGGGTTACACCTCGGGCCTGGCCACCGCGTCTTTCTTCGGTGATGCGCTGGAGGGCCAGAAACGTTCGGGCCAGAACGTCACCATCAATGGAACTTTCTACCCCAGTCTGGACGGTTGGATGATCGCCGGGCCGCAGTGGGCAAATTACATGGTGCAGGTGACGCCGCTGTATCCTGCAAACCAGTTCCCGCCGCCACCGGCGGCCATGATGAAACCGTCTTACGCCCCCGCTCCCGCTGTGCCTTGGGTTCCGCCGCCGGCGCCCGCAGTGGCCGTTGTGCCCGCCCCTGCCCCTCCCCCGGCGCCAGCACCGCCGGTACCCGTTCCTGCGCCGGAGCCGCCACCGGCTCCAGCTCCGGCGCCTGAGCTTCCTCCTGTTCCCGCACCTGAGCCACCTCCAGCTCCCGCCCCTGCTCCCGCCCCCGCGCCCGACTTCCCGGCGCCGCCCCAGCCGCCGGACAATCCGGGGATCGAGCCGCCGCCAGACGAAACCTGAACCCGACGACGGCAGGAAGCATCGCCGTCGTCCGCATCCTCAGCGGTTCCGTGCCGTGGGTGGTGCCGAACCTAGGTGGTGCCGCGCCAGAGCCGCCGCGACCAGGAGGGCTTCGCTTCCGGTTCAGGCGCGGCAGCCTCGGCCCGCGAAGCGCGGCGCTCGTGCCAGCGGGCCACTTCGGCGTATACCTCGGCCCGCAAACGCATCTCACAGTCCACGTCCACCAGCGCCAAGCACATCTGCTTGGGGTCGCCGATCAGGAGCGCCGTGGTCCAGGCCGCC
>JBDTQQ010000069.1:0-8754 GCA_039932075.1 Pseudarthrobacter sp.
AACCGGCCGCTTTACCCACGTCCGCCGTCGAGCCCGCAGCCGAAGAGTCCCACCGGGAACAGGGGGCCGCCCCGCAGGATCAGTCACGTCCCACCGAGCCGGACGCCGGCTCCTACGCCTACTCCGACGACGACTGGGGTCCCCCGCGCGACGAGGACGCTCCTCCGCTGGAGGAGGAACCGCCCATGGATTGGGATCCCTCCGCTCCGGCCGAACCGCGACGCACTCCGTCGCAACCCGGGCCCGCAGCGGCCCAAACCGGCAAACGGCCAGCCCGCACTGGTCCCCGGCTAGCCGCCGGAGGCAGTACGCAAACCACGCCGGTTGCTGCCGCAGTTACTCCCCCACCGGACACATCCCACGATCCGTGGGGCCGCGCCGTCGAGCAGGCGCCGGGCGTTTGGGTAGTAGGCACAGAGCCCAACGTTGGGAAGAGTCAGGCAACGTCCATGCCGGACGAAGCCGTTGCTACGCCCGCACCTGACTACGAGCCCGCCACCGCCCAGATCCCCCAGGCGTCGGCCAGCACACAGTCCGAAGCCGACGCCAGCTGGGGCCTACCGTCAGCATCGTCCATCCGTCCCTTGGACCACTCTGCGGCCGAGGTCAGTGGAGCGGATATCGGTGCGTCCGCCAACCGTGCCGGCGAGATCCCTCCTGCGCGCGTGGCTGCAGCCCAGAGCCCCGTTTCTTCGGCCGGTTTGCCTGCGGCTCACATCCCCTCAGCGGATGCGGGGGCACCGCAAAGCCCTGCCGCTGGGGGTTCTGCCCCTGAACCCGTCGGCCCGGGGGGCCAAGCTCCGGCGCCGGACCGGGAGTCAGCTGTCACTGAACGGGCCGAGGTCCGCGAGTACGCCATGGCGTCGGCGGCACCGGCCCTGGCACCAGCTGCGGCTCCGGCACCCTTGCAGCCTGCTCCGGCAACGTCTGCTTCGGCGGCCGAGGCACGGCAAAGCCTTTACCAGCGGCTGTCCAACAGTCCCGAGGCCGAGGCCGGTCGCGCCAAGGCTCCGGCCCGCGCGGCAGCCGCGACCTACGTCCAGGACATTCCGAGCGCGGATGACGAAACCATCGAGGAATCGGGCGTCTTTGGGCGTGCCGCCGTCGAGCGTATTCTGGGCGGGAAGCTGATCGAGGAGCGTTCCCCGGACGGGACCCCGCTCGTTCCCCGTTTCTAGCCGGCGCCGCCCGAGCGCTCCGCTCCATTCATCATCCAAGCCAAACCAAAAGAGGAAAACGTGTACGAAGGTGCAGTCCAAGAGCTGATCGACGAGCTCGGACGCCTTCCCGGTGTAGGTCCAAAGTCCGCCCAACGGCTGGCATTCCACATCCTCGAAGCCGACCCGCAGGATATGAAACGCCTCGTCGAGGCCATCACCACGGTGAAGGAGCGTGTGAAGTTCTGCACCGTGTGCGGGAACGTCACGGAGCAGGAACTGTGCAACATCTGCCGGGATCCCCGACGCGACCCGTCCGTCATCTGTGTGGTGGAGGAATCCAAGGACGTCCTGGCGGTGGAGCGCACCCGATCCTTCCGAGGCCGGTATCACGTACTGGGCGGGGCCATCAATCCCATCGCCGGGGTGGGACCCGAGCAGTTGCGGATCCGTGAACTCCTGACGCGGCTGAATGACGGCGCCATCCAGGAAGTCATCATCGCCACCGACCCCAACCTCGAGGGTGAAGCGACGGCGACGTATCTTGCCCGCATGCTGAAGACAATCGGCATCGCCGTCACCCGGCTCGCCTCCGGCCTGCCTGTGGGCGGAGACCTTGAGTACGCCGACGAGGTCACCCTCGGCCGGGCTTTTGAGGGCCGCCGTAACGCCCTGACCTAGACCGGATCAGGCGATGCGCGTTCCCCGCGCAAGCCTGTGGGCGGGGGTGCGCAGCGAGCGCCACCCCAGCCACAGCAGCAGCCCGGCGAGTACAAGCTGCAGGCCCAATCCCAGGGGCCACAAAGGCGTTGACTGCGCCAGGTACCGGGGCTTGGCTTCACCGTTTGCACACGGGTACGTGCCTGCAGGTCCCGCCATGGCGTAGCGCGCCCCCTGGCTGATGGTTTCTATCGCCCCCACCGGCGATGACATGCCGTAGGCATTGGAGGTCCGCACCGGGTAGGGGATGGCATCGGCCACCACCACGTAGGGGTTCATGGCCAGCATCCACGCCACCCGATCAGTGTGCACGGCCTGCTGTGCTTGCAGAGGCCCGGAGCAGGTGTATTCGGGTTCCATCGGCGCGGGCTGCTCCTCCAGCGGCACATACGGGGCGTAGCTGCGGTACTGCGCCTGGTTGGCCATGATGGTGCCCTGCGAGAGCCCGGTTCCCAGCCCGAACGCGATAAGGGAGCCGAACACCAGTCCGGCCACGGCAAGGTAGGTGACCACAATGGAGAACAGCGGGCGGCCTGCGAGCGCGGAGATTCCGACGCCGATGGCACACACCACGCCCACTTCCACCGCCAGCATCAGCAGCGCCACCAACACGTGGCCCGGCGTCATCCCGCCAAGGGCGACGCCGATAATCAGGAAGGGCGTGCTGGCCACCAGGAATGCCAGGGCGGCCGCCCACGCGGCGAAGAATTTGCCCCACAGGATCTGCCCGGGCCTGAGCAGGGTCACCTGCAGGATGGCAAGGGTGCCGCCGGCTCGGTCGCCGTTGACGGCATTGGCAGAAAGTGCAGGCGCCACCAGCAACGCGAAGAGCAGGACGAAGGCCAGCACCACTTCGAAGATCATGGACCCGGGCCCCGTCTCCGGTGGCACGAAGTTTGAATAGGACCGCTGCGCTTCGCGCTGGGCATTCCAGGCGGCCCACGTCAGCCAGGTCACCAGTCCCGTCAGGATGAACCAGATGCCGAGCATGATGTACCAGCCGCGTGAACGGAGCCGCTGCTTGAGTTCAAGGACCACCACGTCCCAAATACCGCCGAGGTAGCCGGCGCCGCGGCCGGGGACAGGTGGGCGTTGCGTTGTTTCTGTCAGTTGGCTCATCGCCGCTCCCCCTCGAGGTTCATGTAAGTCTCTTCCAGGGCACCCGAGGCGGGAGCGAAGGACCTGACCGCGACGCCGGCGAGCACCAGGTCGCGCAGGAGGCGGGCGGCGTCGTCGTCGTTCATCAGCATCAGGCTGACGGCCGGCCGGCGGCTGTCCTCCACCCGGAATGTCAGGCCCAGTTCGGTGAGCTTGGCGGCGAGCGCTGTGCCGTCTGTTGCCGAAATGGCGTAGCGCCGGCCTGCGGCGGCCGCCTCGTCGGTGGTTTGGTGCCGGATGGTGCGTCCGCGGTTCACGAACACGGCGGCGTCGGCAATTTCGTCAAGCTCGCTGAGCACGTGGGACGAGACCACAATGGACTTTCCTTCCGCTGCAAGCTGCCGCAGCATCACGCGCAGCTCCACCCGCGATCCCGGGTCCAGTCCGGACGCAGGCTCGTCGAGGAGCAGGACGGACGGGTCGTGGATCAGGGCGCGGGCCAGGCTGAGGCGCTGCTGCTGCCCCCGGGAGAGGACCCGGGCTGGCTGGTCGGCGAGGTCGCTCAGGCGGACGCGGTCCAGCATTTCCGCGACCCGCTGCGCAATCCCGGCTTTGGGCAGCTGGTAGAAGCGTGCCATCTGGGTGAGGATCTCGCGGGCGGTCAGGGATTCCCAGACGCCCAGTGTGTCCGGCATCCACCCGATCCGCCTGCGCACCTCAGCGCGGTGGTGCTGGGGATCAAGCCCCTCCACCGAGATGTTGCCGGAATCCGGTGCCAGCAGCGAGGCCAACATCAGCAGCAGTGTGGTTTTGCCGGCGCCGTTGGGCCCGATCAGGGCGGTCACTTTTCCAGCCGGAGCGTGGAAGTCCATATGCTCGACGGCGTGCACCTGGCCGAAGCTGCGGCTCACCGCGGTGGCGGTGATGCCGTCATTCCCAGGATTGTCCGGTTGGGCCGGTACATCCATTTCGTCCTGATTTTCTGTCATTCCCCGAGCACCTGTCCCCCAAGCCGTTGCATGCATACTGACTATCCGAGACTACGCGTGGGGCGGCCGGCACCGTATCCGCCGGAAGGCTGAGATTCGGTCACAATTCCCGGCCTGCGGCCCGCGGCGATAAACTGGCGTGAACACGTCACGCCGTCCAGCCGTAAATGGCCGTGCCTGACCTCCCGAACTCCGATTGATCCAGTGAAGGTACGCGCATGAGTACGCCCACTTCCGAAGTGCACGCAGCAACGCAGCCCCAGGTGCTGACCGAAGGCGCTGCCGTGACCAAACAGCTGATCGTGCAGAAGTTCGGCGGCTCCTCCGTTTCGGATGCCGACGGCGTCAAACGCGTCGCCAAGCGCGTGGTGGACGCCCAGCGGGCCGGGAACGAAGTTGTGGTGGTGGTGTCCGCCATGGGTGACACCACCGACGAACTGCTGGACCTCGCAGGCCAGGTCACCGATTCGGCCCCTGCCCGCGAGATGGACATGCTCCTCTCCGCCGGCGAACGCATCTCCATGGCCCTGCTGGCCATGGCCATCAACAAGCTGGGCGCCTCCGCCCAGTCCTTCACCGGTTCCCAGGCCGGCATGATCACGGACGGCATCCACGGCAAAGCCCGAATTATCGACGTCGACCCGCACCGCATCCGCACGTCTCTGGACAAGGGGCACATCGCCATCGTGGCCGGGTTCCAGGGCATGAGCCGCACCACCAACGAAATCACCACCCTCGGCCGCGGCGGCTCGGACACCACTGCCGTTGCCCTCGCGGCTGCTTTGGAAGCGGACGTCTGCGAAATCTACACCGACGTGGACGGCATCTACACCGCCGACCCGCGGGTGGTTCATTCGGCCCGGAAGATCGACACCATCTCCAGCGAGGAAATGCTGGAGCTTGCCGCCTCCGGTGCAAAGATCCTGCATCTGCGCTGCGTCGAGTACGCGCGCCGGTTCGGCGTGCCCCTGCATGTCCGGTCCTCATTCAGCCAGAACGAAGGCACCTGGGTCATCCCCAGCGCCGAAGACAAGATCACCACTCAAGAGGGAGTTGCCTTGGAGCAGCCAATCATCTCCGGCGTCGCGCACGACCGTTCCGAAGCCAAGGTCACCGTTGTGGGCGTGCCGGACATCCCCGGCAAGGCCGCCGCCATCTTCCAGGTCATCGCCGACGCCCACTCGAACATCGACATGATCGTGCAGAACGTCTCCACCTACGGCACCGGCAAGACGGATATTTCCTTCACCCTGCCCATCGTTGAAGGCGCCGAAGCGTTGGCTGCGCTCAAGGCTGCCCAGCCGAACATCGGCTTCGAAAACATCGAGTACAACGAGAAGATCGGCAAGCTGTCGCTCATCGGAGCCGGGATGCGCTCCCACCCCGGCGTCTCGGCAACGTTCTTCAAGGCTTTGTCCGACGCAGGGATCAACATCAACATGATCTCCACTTCAGAGATCCGGATTTCCGTGGTCACGCACGCGGACCTTCTCGATGACGCCGTCCGTGCCATCCACAAGGCCTTCGACCTGGACAGCGAAGACGAGGCCACGGTGTACGGCGGCACCGGCCGCTAGGCACAGCCGCCCTCCAGCAGCAACGCGGGGTCACTTTCGGCCCGATAACCTTGGTTTATCGGGCCTAAAGTGACCCCGCGTTGTTTCTGCGTCAGGTGGCAGGGGGATCAGACCATCTTGTCCATATCTTCGCGGCGAACCGCGTAATGATGCCCCTCGGTGTCCGTTTCCACGACGAAGTGCGAAAGATCCTCGTCAGAGGCATGCTCGAAGTCGTCATGCTTGTGGACCACGGGTGTATCCGAGTCCAGACGCGTTGCCGGCCCGAAGACAAAACGGAGCCGGTCGGTCACGTTCATAAAACCAGTGAGCGCGTGTCCCATTGTTTCCACCCCCTTCCCACGCTGCGGGCGAAAGAGCTACCGACCCCGTCTGGAGCCAGTGCCCTTATTTTACGCCCGGAGCCCAAAAAAAGGACCCGCAGGTGCCAGCCCGGACGGGCTGGCCCGCGGAGCTCAGCGCAGGGACTGGTCGCCCGGGTTCCGGGGCACAACATAGGTGCTGCCGTCGGGGCGGGTGACTGTTTCCCACTGCTGGGTTTCCCGCTCACGCTGGACCAGGAGGGCCCGGTTCTCTTCAGTCATGTCGTGCACCAGGGAACTGCGGTTGGCGGGGCCGAAGATGGCCCTGAGCTTGCCTGTGGCCCGCATGAACCGCTGGGACGCGTTGCCCTTATCCGCTGAATTGCCTTTGCCCATGAAAGTGAACCCTTCGATAGAACCAATCACTCATTCCAGTGTACGCTAACAATTAGTGCACTAACTATTGGAGGATTGTGATGACGGCCGTTTCCAACGCCGCGCAGCTTCAGGACAACGATCTCCTGCTGGAGCAGCAGCTCTGCTTTGCGCTCACCGTGGCATCCAGGAGCGTGGTAGGCGCCTACAAGCCGGTCCTGGACAATCTGGGTCTGACCCACCCGCAGTATCTTGTGATGCTGTGCCTGTGGGAATCGGCCCCCCGAACGCTGCGGAACATCAGTGACGCCTTGGCACAGGCGCCGGCCACCATCTCACCGCTTCTTCGGCGGCTCGAGGAAGCGGGCTTCGTCACGCGCCAGCGGGTGGACGGGAATGAGCGCAGCCTGGCCGTGGGCCTGACGCCCGCGGGCACCGAGCTGCGGCAGCAGGCACTGGCGGTCCCCGGCACCATGATGAACCGGTTGGGCCTGACCCGCGAACAGGTAGGTGAGCTGCACAGCTCGATGATGGCGCTCATTGCCGCTACGGCCGAAGACCACGCGGACGCCGGCAGCGCGTAAAATGGCAGCAACCTAGGAGGGTTAATGCCTTTGCGAACAGTGCGGCCGTTCTTGGCGATCCTTGCCGTGGCCGGGCTCGCCGCGTGCACGGCCCCGCCCGATAAGCCCGCTCCGTCATCCGGCGGCCCGACGGCCAGTTCATCCGCTACCCAAAGCGCCTCCAACACCCCGTCTCCGGACACCGAGACCACCGTTCCCGCGCCGTCCCCTTCAGGAGTCCCGGCCCCGACGGCGGGCCCCGGCGCCGGGAATGCCGAGCTTGCCATCATGGTGAAGCCGTCCGCTGCCGAACCGGCTGTCAACTACACCCTCGTCTGCCGGGACGGAGTCCCTACCGCGGAAAGCAAACACCCCAAAGCTGATGCCGCCTGTGCGGCCCTCAAGAACAATGCCGCCCTCCTCAGCCCCGCTCCGAAGGGCAAAGACCGGGTCTGCACCGAGCAGTACGGCGGCCCGCAGACCGCCACGGTGACCGGCATTGTGGACGACACCCCCGTGGATACCGCCTTCGCCCTTACCAACGGCTGCGAGATTGGAGCCTGGACAGCGGCCGAGGCTGTCCTGGGTGCTGCCGGTGGAGCAGCTTAGCCTTCTGACGGGTGATGGCTGGCGCGCCCGCGAAGAAGCGCACCAGCAACGCGTCCGCCGTTACTCCGATCCATACCTAGCCCGCCGCTCGGCCGGACGGAAGCACCCCGTGGAGGACTTCCTCTTCACCTACTACACCCAGAAACCCGGCCAGCTTTTGCGCTGGCACCCGGGCGCCGGCGTCGTACTCACCGGTGAAGGTGCGCCCGCCCGCAGCGGGTGGAAGCACTACAGAACGCTCGACGACGGCGAACTCGCCGCTGCCGGGCTGCCCTCGGGGAGCGTGGCGGTCACCTTTGACCGCGGTGCCTTTTTGGCTGACCGGCGTGAGGCAGTAGCCTTCGCGGACATCATTCTCCGTGGAACCGCGGCCCGGCCGGCCCAGTTCGGCTGCTTCGGGCTGCACGAATGGGCCATGGTCTACCGCCAGGACAAATTCGACCTGCGGCACGAGTACCTGCAGCTGAGGCTGGGTTCCGAGGGTACGGACAAGGTGGTGGAGGACAACCGGATCCGATGCTCTCACTTCGACGCCTTCCGGTTCTACACTCCTGATGCCGTCGGGCTCAACGAGCTGACGCCGAGCCGCGAAAACCAGCGGCACATGGAGCAGCCGGGATGCCTGCACGCCAACATGGACCTTTACAAGTGGGCCTACAAACTGCTGCCAGCGCTGCCCAGCGAGCTGGTCATGGACTGCTTCGAACTGTCCTGGCGGATCCGCGCCATGGACATGCAGGCCTCGCCTTATGACCTGGCAGAGTGGGGCTACCCACCCATCGCGATCGAAACGCCGGGGGGCAAAGCTGCTTATGTGGAGCACCAGCGGGCCTTCACGGCGGAGGCAGCTGCACTCCGCGGACGTCTGGCGCAGGCACTGGCACCGCTCTCCGCGGCGGCAGTGCAGTGAGCGGTTCGGCGGCCCCGAAACCCACCTACAGCGTGGACCTGTCCATCAGGCTCCGGGAGGAACCTGCTGCCGGCGAGTACGTCTTCCGGCTGGTGGCAGCGGGCGGCAGGGTCCTAAACGGCTCCACCCTCCCGGCACCTGCTGCCGCACTGGAGGCTGTACAGCGCTTCGGTGAGGACATCTTCTTCCCTAAGCCGGGACCGCCCAGGCTCTGCACCCAGCAGTACGGCGGACCCCAGGTGGCCGAAGTCACCGGAACCTTCCACGGACGCCGGGTGCGGGCGGTGTTCCGGCGCACGGACGGCTGCGAGATCGCCCGCTGGAACTCCCTGTCCGCGCTGCTGGGCGGGACACCCGGTGCCGGGACGTCCGCGACGTAAAAAGTTCCTGCGACTTAGGGGGTCAGGACAGAAAGCGTCCCGGCCACAGACGCTGGCCGGGACGCTTTCTGTCC
>JBDTQQ010000070.1:0-8746 GCA_039932075.1 Pseudarthrobacter sp.
CACCACAGCCTCTGCCTACCGTGCCTTTGTAGCCGCCAACGGCCTCGAGACGCCAATACGTACCTCGCTTGAGAACTACCGCGCCCGCGGGGCAACCTTGCGTGAGACCGGGGAGGCCATCCGGGAGCTTATTCTCGAAGGCCGGTTCCCGCCCGACATCGCCGCCGCCATCAGGGAACACTACAGGGCATTGTCCGAACGCACGGGACATGCCAGAGCCTCGGTGGCTGTGCGCAGCAGCGCCACGGCCGAAGACCTCCCGGACGCGAGTTTTGCCGGACAGCAGGAAACTTTCCTGAACATTTCCGGCGAACGGGAGGTTCTGGAGGCCTGCAGGAAGTGTTACGCCTCCCTGTTCACCGACCGGGCCATCACCTACCGGGAAATCAAGGGGTTCGATCATCTGGAGGTAGCCCTGTCCGTCGGTGTTCAGCGGATGGTGCGCTCAGACATTGGCGCCTCCGGAGTCATGTTTTCCATCGATACCGAGTCCGGGTTTCCCCGCAGCGTCCTGATCAGCGCTGCATGGGGGCTGGGCGAAACAGTGGTTCAGGGAAGCATCAATCCCGACAAATACCAGGTGTTCAAGCCGTTGCTGTCGAACCCTGCGCTGGTACCCATCATCGAAAAGACCCTTGGCGCCAAGGAACGGAAGATGGTTTACAGCCGGGGCGGTCACGCCCGCACCAGGACCGTTGATACTTCTGACCAGGAGCGCCGTACCTTTGTGCTCAGCAATGCCGAGACGGTGAAACTCGCCCGCTGGGCAGCAGCGGTGGAGGAGCACTACGGACGGCCGATGGACATGGAGTGGGCCAAGGACGGATCCACCGGGGAACTATTTATGGTGCAGGCCCGGCCGGAAACAGTCCAGGCCAGGCGCAGCGGCTCAGTCTTCAGCGTCTATCACCTCCGCGAGTCAGGGCGGCTCCTGGCGGAAGGTGCCGCGGTCGGCGAAGCGATTGCGCACGGCTCCGCCTGTGTGGTGCGGGACGCCAAAGACATAGACGATTTCCGGGACGGCTCGATTCTTGTCACCCGGATGACCGATCCTGACTGGGTTCCCATCATGCAGCGGGCCGCCGGAATTGTCACTGACCACGGGGGTCCCACAAGCCACGCCGCCATCGTCAGCAGGGAACTGGGTGTCCCCGCCGTCGTAGGTACCGGCAACGGCACCTCGGTGCTCGAGAACGGCAAACCCATCACCCTTTCCTGCGCAGGAGGAGAGGACGGGCAGGTCTACGCGGGCACCCTGGCGTTCGAGGTCGAGGAGGTTGACCTGGGGGCGCTGCCTGAGACACGGACCGCCGTCATGGTCAACATCGCCAGCCCTTCAGCCGCCTTCCAGTGGTGGCGCCTGCCCGCGGCAGGCGTGGGCCTGGCGAGGATGGAATTCATCATCACCAACCTCATCCGGATCCATCCCATGGCGCTGGTCCACCCGGAACGGGTAAATGATCCCGGCGAGGCTGAGCGCATCCGGGAGCTTACCCATGGCTACCCGGACTTGAAGGAGTACTTCGTCGACGTACTCGCTACGGGCATCGGAAAAATTGCGGCGCCTTATCACCCGAACCCGGTGATCGTCAGGCTCAGCGACTTCAAGAGTAACGAGTACGGCCATCTGATCGGAGGCGGGTCCTTCGAAGTTGCCGAAGAGAATCCCATGCTGGGCTTCCGCGGGGCCTCGCGCTACTACAACGAGCGCTACCGGGAAGGATTCGCCCTCGAATGCCGCGCGCTGAAGCGGGTGCGCGAGGAACTCGGGTTTTCGAACGTCATTGTCATGGTTCCGTTCTGCCGGACACCCCACGAGGCAGACCTGGTGATCAAGGAAATGGCGGAAAACGGCCTGACCCGCGGCGAGCACGGACTTCAGGTCTACATGATGTGCGAGATCCCGTCCAACGTCATCCTTGCCCCGGAGTTTGCCAGCCGCTTTGACGGGTTCTCCATAGGCTCCAATGACCTGACCCAGCTTGTCCTCGGGGTGGACCGTGACTCTGAGCAGCTGGCGGGGCTGTTCGACGAGAGGGACGCGGCCGTCACATCGATGATTGCGCAGGTCATCGGCAAGGCCCACGAGGCCGGGATCAAGGTAGGTATCTGCGGCCAAGGCCCGAGCAACCATTCAGATTTCGCGGAGTTCCTCGTGAAGGAGGGCATTGATTCCATCTCGCTTAACCCGGACACCTTCCTCAAGACCGTCCCGGTGATCGCTGCCGCCGAGAAGTCCCTTTCGTGACCCGTCTGGGCATACTGAGCAGCGGTGGGGACTGCCCGGGAATTAACGCTGTGATCCGCGGTGCTGTGCTGCAGGGAATCATTACCTACGGCTACGAGTTCGTCGGTTTCCGTGACGGCTGGCGCGGGGTGCTTGACCGGGATCTGGTCCCGTTGCCGCGCCACGCCGTGCGCGGACTTTCCCGTCTGGGCGGGACGGTGCTTGGCACATCGCGGACCAACCCGCTCAGGAATGGCGGGCCCGGGGCGGTGCGCAGCAGCCTTCATGAATTGGGCGTGGATGGCCTGGTTGCCATCGGGGGAGAGGGTACGCTGGCGGCAGCCCAGGACCTGTCAAACGCGGGGATCAAGGTTATCGGCGTTCCGAAAACCATCGACAATGACCTTGATGCCACCGATGTCACGTTTGGGTTCGACACGGCGGTCCAGACCGCGACCGAAGCCATCGACAGGCTCCGCACCACGGGCGAGTCGCATCACCGGTGCATGATTGCTGAAGTCATGGGCCGGAACGCCGGCTGGATCGCCCTCCATTCGGGGATGGCGTCCGGCGCCCATGCCGTGCTTATTCCGGAGCACAGGGTTCCGTTGACGCAGGTTGCCCGATGGGTGGAGTCAGCCCGGGACCGCGGACGGGCACCACTGGTTGTGGTGGCCGAGGCATTCGTCCCCGAAGGCCTGGAAGCGCCGTATTCGCCCCGCGGCCTGGATACTTTTGGCAGGCCGCGGCTGGGCGGGATCGGGCGGCTGCTGGAACAGGAGCTGCAGGAGATGACCGGAATCGAGACCAGGGCCACCGTCCTGGGGCACATCCAGCGCGGCGGTGCCCCCACCGCCTTGGACAGGGTGTTGGCGACGCGCATGGGAATGGCAGCGGTGGCATCGGCAGCGGAAGGACGCTGGGGAACGATGGTCTCACTACGGGGTACCAGCATTGTGAACGTCGGTTTGGAGGCCGCGCTGGGCCGGCTCAAGACCGTGCCTGAGGACCGCTACCAGGAGGCAGCGGTCCTCTTCGGGTGAGCTCGAGCACGCATCAGCCGCGGGTAACCTGGATTTTCTTTGGCGAAGGTTGCTGGGCCTTCGCCGGCACCGGACTCCGGACCTCCAGCACACCGTCCTTGTAGGAGGCGGTGATGTCCTCCTGCTGGACGCCGTCAGGCAGGGCCAGTCGCCGGACGAACGAACCGTACCGGAACTCCGAGCGGTAGCTGTCCTTCTCCTTTTGCTCAGACTGTTCCCTGCGCTCAGCCTTGATTTCGAGGCCGCCGTCAACGATCGAGACGCTGACATCCTTCTCCGGGTCTATGCCGGGCAGTTCGGCGCGGACCACCAGGGTGTCGCCTTCCACAGATTCTTCGACACGGATGCCCGACGCCACGGTATCGCCTTCAAAAAGCCTTTCGATCATTTCGACGGGGGAACGCCGGGTGTCAAACCACTTCATCAAATCAGCCATTGTCTGTCTCCTTGCAATGATGACCGTTGGGGGATAAAAAGTGCGTGCCCATTAAGACTCCGGCCCCGGCCCGGACGGACCCAGAGGCTTTGGTCCCCCCGACCGGCAGCACATAGCGGCACGCAGCAGCACGCCCGGGATGCGCGCCGAGAGCCGGGCGGTTGAGGCTAGGATCAGTGCATGAGCAACTCCCCCTCAGAGTCTCACGTCGAAGTCCTCGCCCCGGCTGACTGCTGGAAGTATTTGCAGTCGTCCTACATCGGCAGGCTGGCGGTGATCAACGGTGCGGTCCCGGAGATTTTCCCTGTGAACTTTATGGTCGTCGACAAAACAGTGGTCTTCCGCACAGCGCCGGGCACCAAACTCCGTGCCCTGCTTAGCGGCACCGCGGCGGCCTTCGAGGTGGACGGCCTGAACCCCTACGGGACCGAAGTCTGGAGCGTTGTGATCAAGGGGCAGCCGGAGCCCTTCGATGGCGATCCGGCGAGCCTGCAGGAATCCGGTCCTGACCGCGAACCCTGGCAGCCCGGGCTTAAGGATCATCTGATACAGATCCGCACGGCCGATATTTCCGGTCGACGGTTCGCCGTTTCGCCGCGAACGCGCTGGTGGCCGCCGCAGGACTTTTCGGCCGACTGGCTCTAGAAGCCTGATCCCAGGCGCGTCACCCAGCGCTAGGCGGAGCTGCGGATTGATCGATCGGGTAGCGTCGCGCGTGGATCCGGGCCAAAACCAGCACGGCCAGGACGGCGGCGGCCGCGGCCGCGAGGCAAACCCCTAGGAGTTCGGGCGGAGGCCATTCCAGCATAAAGAAATCCGTCAGGAGCGGGACGGTCATCAGCAGGACAAGCCCGGCGCACATGGCAGCCACGATGGCCAGCCGGAGGCGGGTGAGCGGGCGGCTGACCGCCGCCAGAATGGCGAGGGCAACCACGGAAAGTGTCAGAACCGCTGCTGTCCGGTTGGCATCGGTGCTGAAACCCCCCACGGCCATGGCGTACGCCTGCACGGCGAGGACCGCCGTCGTCACAATAACTCCTGCCGGGATGGCCAGGGACAGCGAGCGCCGAAGAAACCCCGGCCTGTACCGCCGGGTGTTGCCCATCAGAGCCAGGAAGAACGCAGGGATGCCGATGGTGAGGCCGTCCGTGGCGGAGAGTTGGCGGGGCAGGAACGGATAGCTCCACATCAGTGTTCCGAAGATCACTGAGAGGCAAATTGCGTAGGTGGTTTTGCTGAGGAACAGCACTGAGACCCGTTCAATGTTGGCGATGACCTGGCGGCCTTCGGCGAGCACGGCCGGAAGCCGGTCGAAACGCCCGTCCAGGAGCACCAAACGTGCCACAGCTTTCGTGGCCGGCGCGGCGGTGTCCATGGCTATGCCAATATCCGCTTCCTTGAGGGCCAGGGCGTCATTGACGCCGTCGCCTGTCATGGCGACGGTGTGGCCCATCCGTTGCAGCGCCAGAACCATGTCCTTCTTTTGGGTGGGCGTGACACGGCCAAACACCGAAAAACTGTTCAGCGTTTCTTCCAGCAGATGAGGGTCTGTGGGCAGTTGCCGTGCGTCGTAGCCGGCATCGACGTCCAGCCCTACTTCACGTGCCACGGCCGTCACCGTCCTGTGGTCATCGCCTGAGAGGATTTTCACGTCGACGCCTTGCTGCCCGAAGTACGCAAGGGTCTGCGCTGCGTCCGGGCGCACCTTCTCCCGGAACGTCAGGAGGGTGGCAGCAGCCAGCTCGGCGGGCAGCTGCGCGTCATCGGGATCCGCGTCAGGCAGCACTTCAGGTGTGTACGCCAGCACCAGGGTGCGCAGGCCCCGGGACGCCAGGCGGCGGGACTGGACAAGGAGAGCCGCAGTGGAAGCGCCCGCCGGGCCGCTCCCGGTAAACACCATCTCGGGGGCACCCAGAACCCATGTCCCCTCGGCAGCGTGCGGGGGAACGAAACTGGCGGCGCTCCATTTCCGGGCGGACGAGAAGGGAACGACGGCGGCCGGGGCAGCGCCGCTGTCGAACGCGAAAGTGGGTGCCAGGCAGCGGGCGGTGGCATTGGCGTGGGGGTCGGCGCCGAACCATCCCAGAGCCTCCCGCCATCCCTGGGGAAGCTGCCGCCCGGCGTCGTGCACGTCATCGAAGACCACCCTGCCCTCCGTGAGGGTGCCGGTCTTGTCAATACAGAGCACGTCCACGCGGGCCAGCCCCTCCACAGCGGCGAGCTCCTGCACCAGCACGTTGAGGCGGGCCAGCCGTGCACCGCCCACGGCGAACGCCACGCTGGTCATGAGCACCAGGCCCAGCGGGATCATGGCGATGGCCGCGCCCACGGCCCCGACGAGTGCCTCGTCCCAGGCACCGGTTCTAAAAGCGATGTCCCAGCCGCCTTTCGCCTGCATCTGGCCGTTGGTGATGATCGCCATGACGGGGAAGAGGGCCCAACTGATCCAGCGCAGGATGCGGTGGATCGCGTTGCGAATCTCCGAATTGACCATGGAGAAGCGCTTGGCTTCGGCGGTGAGCCGGCTGGCGTACGAGCCGGCGCCGACGGCCACCACCCGTGCCCGCCCCTGGCCTGCAGTGACGGTGGAGCCCGACAGAACGGACGAGCCCCTGTCCTTGCCCACCGGATCTGATTCTCCGGTGAGGACCGATTCGTCCATCTCCAGGCCTTCGTCATCAATGATGATGGCGTCAGCTACAACCTGGTCACCGGCCTGCAGCACGCAGATGTCGTCCATCACCACGTCGGCAACGGCAACTTCCTGAACGCGGCCGTCACGGAGGACACGGGCTCTGGGGGCATCCAGAACGGCCAGCCTGTCCAGGAGCCTCTTGGCCCGGTACTCCTGGATAACGCCGATGACGGCGTTGCTGAGCGCGGCAAACCCGAAGAGCGCGTCCTTCCATTGGCCCAGAAGGAGCAACAGCAGGAAGCAACCGCCAACAATGCCGTTAAACAGCGTCAGCACGTTCGACCGAAGGATCAGCCACAGGCTTCGGCTCGATTCCTCGGGTGCTCCGTTGGCCAGGCCTGCCAGCGTCCGTTCCCCGACCTCCGCGGTGGAGAGGCCGGACCCTGCGGGAGCGGCAGCCTCAGACGGATACGGCACCGCTCCCGTGCTCACCCAGCTCCTCAACTTGCCGGAGAGAGGGCAGCAGCGAGCGTTCTTGCCCAATTCCGTGCGCGGTCGAGTTCACCGATCAGGGCATTCATGCCGAGATGACCACCTTCAAGGCGTTGGTTTCCGCAGCCCTGGCGAAGGTGTCGTAGGCTTCCAGGAACTGATCAAAACTGAAGCGGTGCGTCGCAAACTTTTCCGCCGGCAGCTTCTTCTGGGCCACGAGCTTCAGCAGCATCGGTGTGGTGTTGGCGTTCACGAGTCCCATGCTGATGTTGATGTTCTGGATCCAGAGGCTCTCCACATGGAGTTCCACGGACTTGCCATGGACCCCGACGTTGGCCACGTTCCCGCCCGGCCGGACAATCTCGGTGCACATGCTGAAAGTCGCCGGAATGCCCACGGCCTCGATGGCCACATCCACGCCCTGGCCGTCGGTGAGGCCCAGGACCTGTTCCTTCCAGTCGGCGTCGCCTGACCGGACAACATGGGTGGCGCCGAATTCGCGGGACTTCGCCAGGCGGTTCCCGTCCAGGTCCACGGCGATGATGGTCGCTGCTCCATAGAGACCGGCGGTGACGATCGCGGCCAGCCCCACCGGACCTGCACCTACTACTGCCACCGTGTCGCCGGGCTTCACCCGGCCGTACTGCACGCCGATCTCGAAGCCTGTAGGGAGGATGTCAGAGAGCATGACGGCCTGCTCGTCGCTGACCCCCGCCGGCAGCAGGTGCAGGGAGTTTTCCGCGTAGGGAACGCGCACGTATTCGGCTTGCGTACCGTCGATCAGATGGCCGAAGACCCAGCCAATGCCTGGGGCGCCCTCGTCACCCATGCAGTGTGAATAAAGTCCGATCTTACAGTTGGCACAGTGACCGCAGGACTTGATGCAGGAGATAATGACGCGGTCGCCCGGTTTGAGGCTGGTCACTGACGAACCGACTTCCGTAATGGTGCCTACGCCCTCGTGGCCCAGGATCCGTCCTTCGGTCACGGCCGGGACATCGCCCTTGAGGATGTGCAGATCCGTCCCGCAGATGGTGGTGGTGTCCACCTTGACGATGGCGTCGGATGGATTTCGGATCTCGGGATCAGGCACATCCGTCCATGACTTTTCCCCTGGGCCGCCGTAAACCAAAGCTTTCATTGCCGTTCCTCGCTGTTGTTGTTCATGGGGGTCCACGGGTGGGCCGAATGCTGCTCCACCTCAACCATGACGGCCGGCCGGCTCCGCGGTAAGGGACAAAAGTCCCTGATGTCCGACGACGGCGCCTGGGGGTCGGCGGCGTGGTCCTGTTTCAGGAAGGGTTCAGTTGCGGGAGAGCAGCACCGGTCCTGTCGCGTGGTGAAGGACAGCATGGGCATTCGACCCGACAGTTGCATTCAGGAGCGTGTGGCCTTTGCTGCCCACGACGATGAGGGCGGCACCGCGGGAGGCGTTCAGGAGCGCCCGCGGAACCGAAGCATCCTGGGCAAGGTTCTGGCTGACGGTCACGTTCGGGGCCAGGTCCCTGGCGTCATGGGCCGCCGTCAGGAGGAGGCGGCGGGCCGTTTGAGGGACTCCTCCGGACTGGTTGGCCGCGCCGCCAAGGGGGTGGATGACATGGATGATCAGCAGGTCCGTTCCTGTTGCGCTGGCCAGGTCAGTGGCAAGACGCAGCGCGCCGGCGGACCCGGACGAGTCAATCCCTACTACGACACGCCCCTGGGGGTGCTTGTCGAACCGGATGACCGCGACGGGGCAGGGCGCTGTGGCGGCGAGTTCAAGACTCACTGATCCCACCAGAAGTCCCAGAAAGCCACCGATCCCACGGCTGCCAAGCACCAGCATGCCCGCAGTTTCCGCCATGCGCCGGAGATGGCCTGCCGGGAGCCCGTACAGGAGGCTGCCGTTGACCGTGCTCCGGGGCGCCGCGGAC
>JBDTQQ010000071.1:0-8636 GCA_039932075.1 Pseudarthrobacter sp.
CCCGAAGCCGCAACTGTCCGGGGCGGTGGAGTTGTGGGCGGTGGAGTTGTGGGCGCTGGTGGCAGGACCTTCGTCGCTATCGACCCGCAGCCCATGATCGGTGAACCCGAATTCGCCGTGGCGCCGCTGTTGTGGAACCGTCTCGGCGATCTGCCGCGGGTCAATCCGGCCGCGGGGCTGAGGCAGCGGTGCCTGGATTTCAGCACCGCGGCGGGTCTTGACGCCGAGGCGGCACGCCAATGGGCAGTTGTGCGCGAAGTAGAAAACGCGCTCTGGTACGCCGCCAGGCCAGGCCATCAGGGCGATCTGGCGAGGTCGCTGTGGGTGGCCAGTACCCTTGCCGGGCGGACCCTTGACAGTCTCCCCGCCGCCCACAACCTGCCCGAACCGGGCACGACCAGACCGGGCGAGGCGGACCGCTGAGCCGCAACGGGCTCCTCCGCAAAGCCTGATACCGAAGCCCGTCAGCCGGCGGCCCGGACCGCCGCGAGAGCCGAGCTGACCGCCTCGACAGCAGTACCGACGTCGTCCGCGTTTGTACTCCAGTTACTGACCGAGACGCGCAGGACGTCCCTGCCCTGCCAGTGCGAGCCGGACATCCAAACCTTGCCGTCCTCGATCACCCGGGCTGTCACGGCGCGGGTAGTGGCGTCGTCCCCGAAGGCCAGCGAAACCTGGGTGTAGTCAACGTCGTTGAGCACCTCGATGCCGTCCACGCCTGCCAGGCGGCTGCCGATGCTGGCAGCGGCATCCGCAAGTCCGCGCACCTGCGCGGCCACACCGTCCCGTCCCAGCGACCGGAGGGCGGCCCACACGGGCACGCCGCGGCCCCTGCGGGACAGCTCCGGCACCTTCTGGAACGGGTCACCGGGGCCTTCGGCATCGTGGATCAAGTAGCTGGTGTGCAGGCCCATGGCGTTGCGCAGCGCCGTGCTGTCCTTGACCACAGCGATACCGCAGTCATACGGAACGTTGAGGGTCTTGTGGGCATCGGTCCCCCACGAATCGGCCAGGGCCATGCCGTTCGTGAGATGCGCGAGTTCGGGTACCGCCGCGGCCCACAGCCCAAACGCTCCGTCCACGTGGACCCAGGCACCATGCCGCCGGGCAACCTCGATGGCAGCGTCGAAAGGGTCGAAAGCGCCGGAGTGAAGATTCCCGGCCTGGAGGCAGACGAGCGCCGGCCCGGATCCTTCGGACAACAGCCGGTCCAACTCCGCCGGGATCAACCTTCCCTGGGCATCTGCCGGTACCGCAACGGGCCGGCCCAGGCCGAGGTAGCGCAGGCCGAGGTCAATGGTCTCGTGGCGTTCCTGGCCCACGAAGCACCTGATCCGCGGGGCACCTGCCAGCCCGTCGCCGTCAAGATCCCAGCCGGCATCGGCCAGCAACCGCCAACGGGCAGCGGCCAGGCCGGTGAAGTTGGCCATGGTGGCCCCGGTAGTAAAACCAACGTCGGACTCCGCGGGGAGGCCAAGGAGGTCCAGCAGCCAGTGGGCGGCGCCCTCTTCGATGGCGGCGATTGCAGGGGTGGCGTAGCGCAGGCCGGAGTTCTGGTCCCAGGCGCTCACCAGCCAGTCGGCGGCCAGCGCTGCAGGCAACGTCCCGCCGATCACCCAGCCGAAGAAGCGACCCGAGGGCATCGCCATCAGCCCGGGCTCGGCCTTGTCCGCGAGATAGTCAACCACCGCTGCGGCCGGCATACCTTGGGCCGGAAGGGGTCCGTTGAAGTCCGCCGCGAGGTCATGGGCGCTTTGGGCAGGCCCGACATGCCGGTCCGGCAGGCTCGCCAGCCACGCGGCGGCTCGACGGGCCGCGACTGACAATGCTTCCGAATAGGGTTCCCCACCTGCGGACATACCTGCATGGTACGCCCGGGCGGCGCTGGGCCGCGAGGATTCCCGCTACCCCAGGCTCAGACGAAGTTCTCCTGCCAGACGTCGAAGCCGAGCTTGATGATCAGGGCGCCCACCACAAGGAGGAACACCGCACGGATGAACCTGCTTCCCTGTTTTACTGCAGTCCTGGCCCCCAGATAGCCTCCGGCCATGTTGGACAGGCCCAGCACCAGGCCCACGCCCCAAAGGAGCGAGCCGTGGGGCAGGAAGAAGATCAGGGCACCGGCGTTGGTGGCCATGTTGACGATCTTGGCCTTTGCACTGGCTTCCAGGAAGGCGTAGCCCATCGCCGATACCAGGGCAATGATGAGGAAGGAACCGGTGCCAGGACCGATCAGGCCGTCGTAAAAACCGATGACGGCACCGATCAGGCATGCCACGACATAGTGCTTGTGGCCGTCATGACGCAGCAGGGTGATGTCACCTACGCTGGGCTTCAGCGCTGTGAAAAGCGCGACGACGACCAGTGCGGCTACGATGATCGGCTTGAACACACTGGCCGGCAAGGTCGCGGCCAGTACAGCGCCGCCGAAGCTGCCGGCTAAGGCGATCACCGCCATGGGGACGGCCGTCCGAAGGTCTGGTTTGACCCGGCGGTAGTACGTTACCGCGCTGGTGGTGGTCCCGAAAATCGACCCCATCTTGTTGGTGGCCAAGGCCTGGACCGGAGTGATTCCCGGAACCAGCAACAAGGCCGGCAGTTGCAGCAGCCCGCCGCCACCCACCACTGCGTCCACCCAGCCGGCGGCGAATCCAGCCACCACAATCAGGATGATCGTGGTGAGCTGGATCGACTCAAAACCAGATATCACCGCCGGAAATCAGCTGCGGACGGCAGTGACCACGTAGTCAACGGCCTTGTCCACGGCCACGTTCTCGGCTTCGCCGCTTCGCCGGTCCTTGATCTCGACGACGCCGTCCACCAGTCCCCGGCCAACGGCCACGATGGTGGGGACACCCACCAGTTCGGCGTCGCCGAACTTGACGCCCGGGGAAACCTTGGGCCGGTCGTCATAAATGACATCCAGGCCGGCGGCTTCCAGCTCAAGGGCCAGTTTTTCGGCCGCTGCGAAGATTTCCTCGCCGCGGCCCACGGCCACCACATGGACATCGGCGGGGGCGACGGCGCGTGGCCAGGTCAGGCCCTTGTCGTCGTGGTTGGACTCAGCCAGGGCTGCCACGGCGCGGGTGACGCCCACGCCGTACGAACCCATGGTGACCACCACCTGCTTGCCGTTCTGGTCCAGGACCTTCAGCTCGAGGGCTTCGGCGTACTTGCGGCCAAGCTGGAAGATGTGGCCCATCTCGATGCCGCGGGCGATTTCCAGCGGGCCGGACCCGTCGGGAGCGGGATCGCCTTCGCGGACGTCGGTGCATTCAATGACCCCGTCCCAGCCGAAGTCGCGTCCGGCCACGAGGCCGAACACGTGCTTCCCGGCTTCGTTGGCACCGGTGATCCAGGTGGTGCCGCTGACAACGCGGGGATCCACGAGATACAGGAGCTTGGTTGAGCTTTCGCTGCCCAGCAGGGGGTCCTCCAGGGTCAGGCCCGGACCAAGGTAGCCCTTGACGATGAGGGGCTGCTTCTTGAGGTCGTCGTCGTTGGCTGCTTCCAGTCCGATCTCGCCGGCAATGGGCAGGAAGGAACCAATGTTGGCTTCCACTCGCTTCAGGTCCACGCCGCGGTCGCCGGGCAGCCCGATGACCACCAGCTGGCGTTCACCGGTGGGCAGGGTGACGGCAAGGACGACGTTCTTGAGCGTGTCAGCGCCAGTCCAGGCGCCGCCGTCGGACTCTGTCCGGGGGGCCAGAACATTGGCAGACGCCACCAACGTGTCAATGGTGGGAGTGTTCGGCGTGTCCAGGACCACGGCGGCGGGGGCTTCGCTGAAGTCGACGTCCGCGGGCACCACGGTGGTGACTGCTTCTACGTTGGCTGCGTAGCCGCCGGCGGAGCGCACAAAGGTGTCCTCGCCGACCTCGGTGGGGTGCAGGAATTCCTCGCTCTTGGAACCGCCCATGGCGCCGGCGGTGGCCGCGACCGGGATGACCTCCAGGCCCAGCCGTTCGAAGATGCGGATGTAGGCTGCGCGGTGCGCCGCGTAGCTGGCGTCCAGGCCGGCGTCGTCAATGTCGAAGGAGTAGGAGTCCTTCATGATGAACTCGCGGCCGCGCAGCAGGCCCGCGCGGGGACGCGCTTCATCGCGGTACTTGTTCTGGATCTGGTAGAGGCTCAGCGGCAGGTCCTTGTACGAGGAGTACAGGTCCTTCACCAGGAGGGTGAACATTTCCTCGTGGGTGGGCGCCAGCAGGTAGTCGGCACCCTTACGGTCCTGGAGCCGGAACAGGCCTTCGCCATATTCGGTCCAGCGGTTGGTGGCCTCATAGGGTTCCCGCGGCAGCAAAGCCGGGAAATGCACTTCCTGGGCACCGATGGCCGCCATCTCTTCACGGATGACCGCTTCAACCTTGCGCAGCACACTGAGCCCCAGCGGCAGCCAGGTGTAAATGCCTGGCGCCGCGCGCCGGATGTAGCCGGCCCGGACCAGGAGCCGGTGGCTGGCCACCTCGGCGTCAACGGGATCTTCGCGCAGTGTGCGCAGGAAAAGCTGGGACAGTCTTGTGACCACGGGCAGGTATCCGTTTCTGGGGAATGGCTGCTGGAAAGCAGAGCCGGGCAATTCTTCTGGGTACTAATCTACCGGCAAACCAAGGCCCGCTTGGCGGTGGAAGGGCAGAGGCCACAGAGGGCCGGACGCAATAGAGCCACGCCTGGTAATGCAAAGCCCCTGGCCGTAAACGGCTGGTCATTGCATCCGGGCGTGGCTCTACGGCCGTTGACGCTTAGATACTGGTGAGGACTGGTGAGACCGCCCACCCACTCCAGCGCAGCTAGATCGAACCTATGGGATAGCGGCCACGTTGACAAGGGGTTTCTCCATTCGAAAGTGAATACCACCCTGTCGGTCGGCTGCCGGATGCTAGAACAGGACCGTAGCGAATGTGCCAACCTGCCGAAAGCCCACCCGTTCGTACGTGGACCGGGCCCGGAGATTAAAGCCGTTGACATACAGGCTGGTCACCGGCGCCAGAGTCCGGGCCTTCTCCACCACAGCTGCCATGTAGCCAGCACTCAGACCTTGGCCGCGGTAGTCAGGGTTCATCCAGACACCCTGGATCTGTGTGACCTCGGTAGTGACTGCTCCGAGTTCGGCCTTGAAGACCACTTCGCCGGAGTCGTTGACGTGCGCCAAGGAATGTCCCTGCCGGATCAGGCCTTCGACGCGGCGGCTGTAGAACTCCTTGCCGCCAAGGAATGGTGAGTAGCCCACCTCTTCCTCGAACATGGCCGCACAGGCCGGAAGGATGCGCTCGAAATCGGCCAGGCGGCCCAGCTCCAGATCGGCGTTCGGCACCGCTGCGGGCGGCCCGCAAATCGTCATCAGTGGCTGTTCATCCCGCACCTCGTGGGCTGCATGCCCCAGTTCCGCAAGCTCGGTGTGGAGGGCCAGGACCGAATCTGCAGGACCAAAGGCCGATGCAAAGCGCCGTCCGGACGCGCTGGCGGCTTCGGCCACCAGCCCGGCAAACCCGGGGTCGAGCTCCACCGGGACCAGGTTGGCTCCCGCCCAGCACGCACCCAGCAGGACGCCGTCGTCGAACACGCCCAACACTGCGGCGCCGCCGGCGGTGGGTGCCGCCGACCCCGCTGACCTCAGGTGCGCCAGCATAAAAACGTTCGCCACCGGATCCTGCAGGGCAAGGCGCCGCAGGGCAGGGGTATCCGCGCCGGAAAGGGCACGGACGACGAGCCCCTCCGGCGCGGCGCCCTCCTTATGAGACGCTAACCACGGGGCTACCCTTGACAGCATCTTCGCCATCGGCCTCCCCCATCTGCTCGGCAATGCGCATGGCTTCTTCGATCAGTGTCTCAACAATCTGGCTCTCAGGCACAGTCTTAATGACTTCGCCCTTCACAAAGATCTGTCCCTTGCCGTTGCCGGAGGCCACGCCCAGGTCGGCTTCACGGGCTTCCCCTGGCCCGTTCACCACACAGCCCATCACGGCGACGCGCAGCGGAATCTCCATGCCTTCCAGGCCGGCGGTGACCTGCTCGGCCAGGGTGTAGACGTCCACTTGGGCGCGCCCGCAGGACGGGCACGAGACAATCTCCAGCTTCCGGGGACGCAAGTTCAGCGACTGGAGGATCTGGTTGCCGACCTTGATCTCCTCCACCGGCGGGGCGGAGAGGGAAACCCGGATGGTGTCGCCGATGCCCCGGGACAGGAGCGCACCGAAGGCGGTGGCCGACTTGATGGTTCCCTGGAAGGCCGGCCCGGCTTCGGTGACGCCGAGGTGCAGCGGCCAGTCGCCTTTCTCCGCCAGCATCTCGTAGGCAGCAACCATCACCACGGGGTCGTTGTGCTTGACGGAAATCTTGAAGTCGTGGAAGCCGTGCTCTTCGAACAGGGACGCTTCCCAGACAGCTGACTCCACCAGCGCCTCAGGGGTGGCTTTGCCGTATTTCTTGAGGATGCCCGGTTCCAGTGAACCTGCGTTGATCCCGATGCGGATGGACGTGCCGTGGTCCTTGGCGGCGCGGGCGATTTCCTTGACCTGGTCATCGAACTTGCGGATATTGCCGGGGTTCACGCGCACTGCCGCGCACCCGGCCTCGATCGCAGCGAAGACGTACTTGGGTTGGAAATGGATGTCCGCGATGACGGGGATCTGCGACTTGCGCGCAATGATGGGCAACGCCTCCGCATCATCGGCTGACGGGCAGGCGACGCGCACAATGTCGCAGCCCGAGGCGGTCAGTTCCGCGATCTGTTGCAGGGTGGCGTTGATGTCCGTGGTGGGGGTGGTGGTCATGGACTGCACGCTGATGGGCGAGTCCGAGCCGACTCCAACCGAGCCCACTTTGATCTGGCGCGTCTTACGGCGGGGGGCGAGGACGGGCGGCGGTGCTGACGGCATTCCCAGGCTGACCGAGGTCACATGGACTCCTTGGGTAGGTGTTTCGGAGGGGAAAGTGGTCCGGGAATCAGGACGCGTGCGGGGCGAGGATGCCGGCCACGGGCGTCCATTCCGTAGAGCGGGTACCGGCAATGGTCCCTGCAGTGGCGAAAGGGTCCCGCTTCAGCAGATCGTTCAACTGGGTTTCGTCCTGGACCTTGAAGATCAGCAGGGCGCCTGCCCCGTCGCCGTAGGGTCCGCTGGTCAGCAACTGGCCGTCGTCCGCCAGGCCGGCCAGCCAGGCGCGGTGCGCGGGACGGTGTTCATCACGGGCGGCGGTGGATTCGGCGGCGTATACATACTCAACGGCAAAAACAGTCATAAGGACAGCCTATCCCCCGGGGCGCACTGACACCGATCCGGGAACTTAGACACCGATCCGGGAACTTACTTGAGGAAGTACACCTTGACAATGGCTGCCGTGCCGGCTGCCCACAGCATCGAGGTGAGCGTTCCGATGATGAACCGTTCTGCGGCCACGGGTGTTTCCTTCAGCTCAGCAAACCTGCCCAGGCCTTTGATTGCCACAATGTAGGCAATGGCCACCGGCTGTCCTGTGAGGATGGCCACGCCAACGCCCAGGCGTTCGAGGACTCCGATGATCGCCCCGCCGCGCAGGATCCGCTGGCCGGGTGCGGGCTGCCCCGGGGAGGCCTGCCCCGCGACTCCTGGTGCAGCGTTGGAGGCGTCCGACGGCGGCCTGCCGCCGCCCGTCGTCAGCTCGCCGTCCACGCTTTGCCCGCGTTCCTGGTGGTCCGGGCCCGGCGGCGGGCCCCCTGGCGGGACAGCCGGCGCGACAGCCGGCGGCGTGTCCACCGTGACATCCGCCGACGGGTCCTGGCCGGAAACATCTTCGGCTGCCTGGCCCCTCCCGGCCGCGTCCGCCTTGTCATCGATGGTCCTGGCCAGCCGGAACACCAGCGAGGTCACCGGCCAGCCAACAAATCCGGCCACCACGAGGGCGACTGCGATCCAGAGTGCGTTCACCGTTCTCCTTTGGCGGGGTGGGAGGGCGCCAGTACCTGGGTGCGGGCGTATTCGAGGAGCATGGCCGCCGCCGGCCTCGCGGCCCATTCTTCCTGCCAGCCTGACCTGAGCACGGCACGGCTCACCGATTGCTCGGATATTCCCAGTTCCTGGGCCACCTGCTTCTGCCTGCCATGACGGATGTTGCCGCCGCCGAGGGCGCGCAGCCTGTCCACCACCCGCCACTGCGCTGGTGTGCGCTGCTGCACGACGCGTCCGATCAGGCGGAGCACCGCCTCGGCGTTTGCACTACTCATAGCTCCTTCCCCGGCGCTGGGAGGGAGGCCCCGGCCACGTCCAATACTGCCGGGCACCACTGACAATGGCACCTGGGCTGCCGCGCCCTTGGCGATTTCCACCGCCTTTCGCGCTGCCACAAAGCCGCTCCCGCTTCCCTCCCTCGGACTTCCGCCGGGAGCGAGCTGCACGGCGCCGATCCCGATTCCGACGTACCAATGTCCGTCGCGGAGAGCATGGAGGGCGACGTCCACGACGTCCGCGGCCCGTTCGACGACGCCTTGAAGTTCGTCGCCAACGGAGCGCTCAAACGGGTCCGGCGTGAGGCTGCGCAGTGCGGCGATCAGGCCCGGGACCCGGTCCACGTCAGTGGAACTTCCGCGCTGGTCGATGGTCAGTACGTACATGCCTCAACCGTACGGAGGTGATCGCTATTAATCAATCAAAAATAGCTGA
>JBDTQQ010000072.1:0-8606 GCA_039932075.1 Pseudarthrobacter sp.
CCAGCCCGTACTTGTCCGAGGCCTCGAACCATTCTGACGCTTCGTCCGGAATGAGGTCCGGCGTGATCAGCCCGGCTCCCCCGGCCTCGGCCAGTCTGCGGGAGAACTCCTCCACGCCCATCCGGACCACTGGATTCCAGTACGTCATAACCAGGACTGCCGCGTCGGTCTTGCTGGTGATGCCGGCAACGACGTCGAAAACCTGGCGGACGTGGAAGCCCTTTGCCAGCGCTTCGGTGGTGGCAGCCTGGATGACAGGACCGTCCATGACCGGGTCCGAGTAGGGGATGCCGATTTCGATGAGGTCGGCGCCATTTTCTGCCAGGGCGATTCCGGCAGCGATGGTCTGCTCGACGTCCGGGTAGCCGGCCGGGAGGTAGCCGATCAGGGCCGCGCGGCCTTCGGCACGCGCCTTGTCAATCGCAGCTGCGGACTTGCTGGTCCGTTGCGCCGTGCTCACAGCTGTTCCCCCTCTTTGCCGATTTCGGCTTCCGCTGAATCCTTGTCCAGCAGGTCGAACCATTCCGCAGCCTGGGCCACGTCCTTGTCGCCGCGGCCGGACAGGTTGACGATGATGATCTTTTCGGACGCCTTGGCGCCGGACTCCTCAGCCTCGGCTGCGAGGCGCTGCCCGACCTTGATGGCGCCAGCGAGGGCGTGGGCCGATTCGATGGCCGGGATGATGCCCTCGGTGCGGCACAGCAGCCGGAAGGAGTCCATGGCTTCGCTGTCCGTGATGGGCTCATAGCTGACCCGTCCGATGTCCGCGAGGTAGGCATGCTCGGGCCCTACGCCGGGGTAGTCCAGCCCTGCGGAGATGGAGTGGGACTCGATGGTCTGGCCGTCCTCGTCCTGCATGAGGTAGGAGCGGGCTCCGTGCAGGACCCCCGGCTTGCCCAGGGTGATGGTGGCCGCGTGCCGTCCGGTGTCCACGCCGTCGCCGCCGGCTTCGAAGCCGAAGATCCTGACGGAGGGGTCGTCGAGAAACCCGTGGAAGATGCCGATGGCGTTGGAGCCGCCGCCGATGCAAGCACAGACGGCGTCGGGCAGCCTGCCTGCCTGCTCCAGGATCTGGGCGCGGGCTTCCTCGCCGATCACCTCATGGAAGTAGCGGACCATGGCGGGGAACGGGTGGGCTCCGGCAGCGGTGCCGAGCAGGTAATGGGTATTGCCAACGTTGGCCACCCAGTCCCGCAGGGCCTCGTTGATGGCGTCCTTGAGCGTCTGGGATCCGCTGGTCACGGGAATCACGGTGGCGCCCAGTAGCTCCATCCGTGCCACGTTCAGGGCCTGGCGGCGGCAGTCCTCAGCGCCCATGTACACCACGCATTCCAGGCCCAGGAGGGCGGCAGCGGTGGCACTGGCGACGCCGTGCTGGCCTGCGCCCGTCTCGGCGATGATGCGCGTCTTGCCCATGCGCTTGGCAAGCAATGCCTGCCCCAGGACGTTGTTGATCTTGTGCGATCCGGTGTGGTTGAGGTCCTCGCGCTTGAGGAAGACCCGGACTCCCCCCGCATGCTCGGCAAACCGTTTCGCCTCGGTGAGCAGGGACGGCCGGCCTGAGTAGTTTTTGTTCAGGTCAGCGATCTGGGCAACAAAGTCCGGATCGGCTTTTGCCTTTTCAAAGGTGTCCTCAAGCTCGTCCAGCGCAGCGATGAGGGATTCGGGCATCCAGCGTCCGCCGTAGTTCCCGAAGTAGGGCCCCGGGGCGTGCTTCAGCGAGGCGCCCTCCAGGAAGGCTTCCGCCGTATTCTCGTCAACGTGCCCTGAGGGTGCATCAACCATCAGTCTCACCGTCCTGTTCCAGTTGATCGTTCAGAAGTGTTGTGCCGCCGGCACCAGGCCGGCGGTTGCGGGGGCTAGGCCCGCGCGGCGATGGCGGCAGCGCCGGCCGCAGTGAACTCGGCAATCCGATCCCGCGGAGTCGAATCGCTCACCAGGGCTTCGCCCACCAGGATCGCGTTAGCGCCGCTCGCCGCGTAGTGCGACACGTCGTCCACACCGCGCACGCCGGACTCGGCGATAACCAGCGCTTCGCTGGGGATCAGGCCGGCGAGGGACGCGAAAACGGAACGGTCGACGTCGAGCGTTTTGAGGTTGCGGACGTTGACGCCGATGATGCGCGCCTCCGCGGCCACGGCACGTGAGATTTCCTCTTCGGTGTGCGTCTCCACCAGCACGTTCATGCCCAGTTCGCGGCTGAGGGCGCTGAACTCCTGCAGCTGGCTGTCGGAGAGCGCCGCCACGATGAGCAGGATCAGGTCCGCACCATGGGCACGGGCTTCCCAGATCTGGTATTCGTCGAGCGTGAAGTCCTTGCGCAGCAAAGGAATGTCCACGCGGGCGCGGACAGCGTCCAGGTCAGCGAGGGAGCCGTTGAAACGCCGCTTTTCGGTGAGGACACTGATCACGGCGGCACCGCCGTCGGCGTACTGCACGGCGAGCGAGGCCGGATCCACGATGGTGGCAAGGTCCCCCTTCGAGGGACTGCGGCGCTTGATTTCAGCGATCACCTTGAGCTGGTCGCGCGGTGCGGCCGGGCCGCCCAGTGCTGCCCACGCATCACGCGCCGGTGCGGCCGCGACCGCCAAATCCTTTAGTTCCGCAAGGGAAACCAGTCGCTTCCTGGCTTCCATATCCTCCCTGACACCGGCATTGATGTCATCGAGAACGGTGGCCATCAGTGGCCGGTGCTCTTCAGCTTGCTGCCTTCGACGCCGTAGCCTGCCTTGCGCATGATGTAGCCCAGGATCAGGCCGAGGACCATAACGCATGCGCCCGCGATGAAGATGGGAGTGTTGGCGATGACGAAGGCGATCGCCGCGATGAGCGCGCCCACCAGCATGACAATCACGCAGGTCCACGCGGCGGGGCTGTTGCCGTGGCCCAGCTCCTGGCTGTGGTCGACGCCGTGGTGCACGGCAGGCGCCGGGGCGGATTTGGACGCGGACGCGGGTGCTTTGCTCATGTGAATCTCCTCAGGATCAATACTGCTTACATTCTGCCATTTTTTGGCCGCAACCTGCCCATCGGCGGAGCGGGCCGCGGTTTGAGCGACTTGCTCCGGCGACTGCCGGCTGGAGCTCAGGTGGGATCATCGCCGCGCGAGAGCCTGTCCCAACTGTCGATCTCGTCCACAGGCCCGGCGGCTGCGGCGGAACTTCCCGCCGCGGCACCGTAAGCGGCCGCGTCATATTTGGTGCGGGACTTCCAGTACCGGCCTGCCGGAATGATCAGCAGGGCGCCCAGCGCCAGCAGGATTCCGACGACGACGGCCAGCACCGGGAAGGCGGTCACCGCAGCTCCCGCGCTGCTTCCGGAGACGCCGGTGGCGGCAGCAATGGAGCCCTGCGCGGCGGCCAGCGGATCAGCCAGCACCGTGGCGGCTGCGGTCATGATGCCAGCCGCGGCGAGGACCACGATGACGGTAATGACCCACCGTGCGATCTTCCCGGCAATGGAAGCGGCCAGCCCCCCGGCCAGGGCCACCAGTGCCAGCGCGGTCACCGCCGTGGCTGCCTTGCTGCCTTGGACCGTGAGGGTGTTCTGGCCCTCCACCGTCCGGCCCACCTGGTCCGGATCGAGGGCGACCGTGATCCAGGTTTGAGTGGTGGTGCCGAAGACTGCCAAGGCCAGCACGGCGATCAGCAGGACCAAAGTGGATTTCCGGGCCCAGAGCGGGGTCATTCGCGGGCCTCCCCCGGTTCGTGCAGTGTCTCCGCGGTTATGTTGCGCAGCGATCCGGCCGTGTGCACCGCACGGAGCGGGGCGGCGGCCTTGTTCACGGTTTCGATCGCTTCGGTGGGGTTCACCGAATCCGCCACGATGCCGCCGCCGGCCTGGACGTAGGCGCGCCCTTCACGGAGCAAGGCAGAGCGGATGGCGATGGCCATATCCATGTCGCCGGCGAAATCCAGGTAGCCCACCACGCCGCCATAGATCCCGCGCCGGTGCGGCTCCAGCTGGTCGAGCAGCCGCAGGGCCCGTGGCTTGGGTGCGCCCGAAAGCGTACCGGCCGGGAAGGTGGCTTTGAGGACGTCGTAGGCCTTGGCCTGCGGGGACAATGTCCCCACCACTGTGGAAACAAGGTGCATGATGTGGCTGAACCGTTCCACCTCCATGAACTGGGTGACGTCCACCGTGCCCGCTACGCAGACCTTGGACAGGTCGTTGCGGGACAGGTCCACCAGCATCAGGTGCTCGGCGCGTTCCTTCTGGTCGGCCAGGAGTTCCTCGGCCAAGGCTTTATCGCCTTCAACCGTCTTGCCGCGGGGCCGCGAACCGGCGATGGGGTGCGTAATGACTTCATCCCCGGTCACGGTCACCAGGGCCTCCGGTGAGGACCCGACGATCGTGTACTCCCGGCCGTCGGCGTCCTCGAGGCTGAAGAGGTACATATACGGGCTGGGGTTCGTGTTGCGCAGGACCCGGTAGACGTCCAGGGGCGACGCACCGCACTCCATTTCGAAGCGGCGGGAAATCACCACCTGGAAGACTTCACCGTCCACGATGGCTTCCTTGCCCCGGTCCAGTGCCTCCAGGTAAGCGGGTTCGGCCCAGCGCTCCTGGACGCTGGAGGCGAAGTCCAGGGCAGCGGGTTCCAGGACCGAGACCGGCTGCGCTACCGGCGTACTGACCTTGGTGAGGAGTGCCTTCACCCGGGCAACGGCGTCGTGCCAGGCTTCGTCCACGCGCTCTGAGCTGTTGTCGAAGTTGATGGCGTTGGCGATGAGCAGCACGCTGCCGTCGTGGTTGTCATGGACGGCCATGTCCGTCACCAGGTTCAGGGCGAGCTCGGGAAGGTGGAGGTCATCTTCGGGCGGGCTGGTGAGCCGCTCCCAGTGCCGGACGGTCTCCCAGCCGAGGAACCCCACAAGGCCCGACGTGAACGGCGGAAGGCCCTCGAACCTGCTGGTCCGCAGCGCTTCGATGGTGTCACGGATGGCGTCCACCGGGTTGCCGTCCAAGGGAACACCTGCAGGGGGCTCGCCGAGCCAGTGGGCCTGGCCGTCCTTGGTGGTCAGCGTGGCCCGGGATTTGGCGCCGATGAAGGAGTATCGCGACCACGTGCCGCCAACGGCAGCAGACTCCATGAGGAACGTTCCCGGCTGGCCATTGGCCAGCTTCCGGTACAGGCCGATGGGCGTCTCGGCATCCGCCAGCACCTTGAGGGTAACGGGGATGACCCGGCTGGTGCCGGCGAGTTCGCGGAACTCCTCGAGGCCCGGGCTGATGATTCCAAGGTCCTGCATGGCTATGCTTTTCCGCCTGTTCTTGTGTGCCGCCGCGGGCGGCGTCAGTCGTTGTGCTGCGAAAGTATGAAGCCTGCGGCGGGTTCCGCCCCAGGGAGTGTGTCAGAGGGCCGAGCCTGTCTGGACGTCAAGTGCACGCCCGTCGAAACAGGTCCGGGTGCCCGTGTGGCAGGCCGCGCCCACCTGATCGACCCTGACCAGCAGGGCATCGCCGTCGCAGTCCATGGCCACGGATTTGACCCACTGGACGTGGCCCGAAGTGTCCCCCTTGCGCCAGTATTCCTGGCGGGAGCGGGAGTAGAACGTGACCCGGCCGCTGGTCATGGTGCGGTGCAGCGCCTCATCATCCATCCACCCCAGCATCAGCACCTCGTTCGTGTCGAACTGCTGGACCACCGCAGCAACGAGACCAGCACTGTCACGCTTTAGCGCCGCCGCAACGCCGGGCGGAAGCGGGCTGGTGGCGGGGGCCGGGACATATACGGGGGCGGGCTGCTCAGACATCAGGTCAAGTCTAGTGCCTGATCAGCGGCCACCTAATATGCACCGTCCGGCATACAAAACTGAGTGTTACCAATAGCACCCGTCGGCTGGCGGTTCTGCTGCCCAACTTCCACACTCTCGTGCTAGTTTCACAAGTGATGCATTACGTTGACCCGTCCCGCGAAGTCCTGGCCGAAACCCTTCTGGCGGCCGGTCCTGATGCCCCCACCCTCTGCCGAGGCTGGCGCACCAGGGACCTTGCCGCGCACCTCTACCTGCGCGAACGTAAGGCCGCCGTGGGCCTGGGCCTGATCATCAAGAGCCTGTCCAAGGCCTCTGACAAAGCCACCGCCAAGCTCGCTGCGAAGCTAAAGACCCCGGAAGATTACACCGGCCTCGTCAATACATTCCGCGGCGGACCGCCTGCCCTGTCGCCCATGAAGATCAAGGCACTGGACGAGAGCTCCAACCTGATCGAATACTTCGTCCACACGGAGGACATCCGCCGGGCTGGTGACCGGTGGGCTCCGCGTGCCCTGGACGAGGCGTATTCGGACGCCCTGTGGGACGAGCTCATCAAAAGGGCCGCCATCCTTTACCGCGGCGTAGACCTCGGCATTGTGCTGGTGCGTCCTTCCGGGCCCCGGCACGTAGCCAAGCGCGCACCCGTCTCAGTGGCGATCGTCGGCGAGCCCGGTGAACTGCTGATGCACGCCCACGGCCGCACCCGCCATGCCCTCGTCACGTTCGAAGGCCAGCCCGACGCCGTCGCCCTCCTCCAGTCAGCCGAAGTCGGCCTCTAACAGAGCAACGCGGGGTCACTTAGCGCCCGCCCCGGAGGGGATTTTGGGCGTTAAGTGACCCCGCGTTGCTTTGGCAGGGCGGGGTCAGCCGGGACTAGCGGACTTCGAAGCCGGCGTCCCGGATGGCCTGCTTGACCTGGGCCATCATGTTGTCCGGGCCCCAATGGAAGATCGAGGCGGCCAGTACCGCGTCGGCCCCGGCGGCCACAGCCGGCGGGAAGTGGGCCGGTTCCCCGGCTCCTCCGGAGGCGATGATCGGCACCTTCACAGCGGCCCGTACCAGGCGGATGAGCTCCAGGTCGAAGCCGTCCTTGGTGCCGTCAGCATCGATGGAGTTGAGCAGGATTTCGCCGATGCCGCGGTCGGCGGCTTCCTTGGCCCACTCCACGGCATCTATGCCCGTGCCGGTTCGGCCACCGTGGGTGGTCACTTCAAAGCCCGACGCCGTGGGCTGCGATCCGGGGCGGGTCCGCCGAGCGTCGACGGACAGGACGAGCACCTGCGAACCGAAGTGCCGGCTGATTTCGTTGATGACATCAGGCCGGGCCACGGCGGCGGTGTTGATGGAGGCTTTGTCCGCGCCGTAGCGAAGGAGCTTATCCACTTCGGCCACGCCTCGGACGCCGCCGCCAACGGTCAGCGGGATGAAGACTTCCTCGGCGGTGCGGCGGACCACGTCGAACGTGGTTTCGCGGTTGCCCGAGGATGCCGTGACGTCCAGGAACGTGAGTTCGTCAGCACCGGCGTTGTCGTAGCGGTGGGCCAACTCCACAGGGTCTCCGGCGTCGCGGAGCCCCTCGAAGTTGATGCCCTTCACGACGCGTCCGGCGTCGACATCGAGGCAGGGGATGACTCGAACTGCTACAGCCATGGGTGCTCCTGGAAGTCTCGGGTGGATTCGGCGCTGCGTTCTGCGGCCAGCCGCGAACTGGGCGAACGGCTCAGATGCGGCAGGCGTGGATGCTGCTGACCAGGATGGCGCGGGCGCCGAGGTCGTAGAGCTCATCCATGATCCGGTTGGTTTCCTTTTTCGGGACCATCGACCGCACGGCCACCCACTCGGAGTCACGCAGTGGCGACACCGTGGGTGATTCCAGTCCGGGCGTTAGGGCTGCAGCCTGCTCCACCAGCTCCTTGCGGATGTCGTAGTCCATGAGGACGTACTGCCGTGCCACCAGGACACCCTGGAGGCGGCGGATGAGTACCTCAATCTCCTTGGCGGTGCCGTTCGCGGCGCCGCCTTCCCCGGTGCGGCGGATCAGGACGGCCTCGGACTTGAGGATCGGATCGCCGAAGATCTCCATGCCGGCAGCCTTGAGCGTGTTGCCGGTTTCGACGACGTCGGCAATGGCGTCCGCGACGCCCAGGCGGACGGAGGACTCAACGGCGCCGTCGAGCCTTACTACTCTGGCGGTGACGCCTCGCGCCGCCAGGTAGCCGCGAAGCAGACCGTCGTAGCTCGTGGCGAGGCGCTTTCCTTCAAGTTCTTCCACCTTGCTGAAGTCGCCCACCGGTCCGGCGAAGCGGAACGTGGAGGCGGCGAAGCCCAGGGGCAGCAGCTCCTCGGCCTCCACCTCCGCGTCCAGCAGCAGGTCACGGCCGGTGATGCCGACGTCGAGCGTTCCCCGGCCGACGTAAACGGCGATGTCGCGGGGGCGGAGGAAGAAGAACTCAATGTCATTGTCCGGGTCCATCATGACCAGTTCCCGGGTGTCGCGGCGTTGGCGGTAACCCGCTTCGGACAGCATCGCGGACGCGGCTTCGGACAGGGAGCCCTTATTGGGGACGGCTACTCGCAGCATGGGGGTCTTTCGTGGTTGGGGAGGTCTGTTGATCAAGCAATCGGGCCACGCAGGGCACCGGCCGGCCGGGAAAGCCGCACGGCGCCGCAGTGGCTACAGATGCTTGTAGACGTCTTCCAGGGTCAGGCCTTTGGCGAGCATCAGAACCTGCAGATGGTAGAGCAGCTGGGAGATTTCCTCTGCCGTGGCCTCATCGGATTCGTACTCAGCGGCCATCCAGACTTCGGCTGCTTCCTCCACGACTTTCTTGCCGATGCCGTGGACTC
>JBDTQQ010000073.1:0-8530 GCA_039932075.1 Pseudarthrobacter sp.
GGCGCCGCAGCCCAGGGCGCGCTGGCGGATGGTTTCCAGCGACTCGCCGCCCTGTCCGACGTCGACGGCGACGGCGATGACCTCGGCGCCGGTGGCTTCACCGATCCAGCCGATGGCTACAGATGTATCCAGGCCACCGGAGTAGGCCAGAACAATACGCTCAGTCACGAAAGTGCTCCTTAGTTGTTTGGTTCATAGTTGTCTTCAAGTTTATGGCGCGAAGTTTATTGCGCTGCTTCTTCGGCGAGTTGCAGGAACCGGACGGCGAGGTCCTGGCCGCCCTGCGGATCCCGCGAGACCAGCAGCACGGTATCGTCACCGGCGATGGTCCCCAGGATGGAGGGCATCACCGAGTGGTCGATGGCCAGGGCGAGGAAGTTGGCGGCGCCGGGCGGGGTCCGGAGGACCGCGATGTTGGCCGACGCTTCCGCGGTGACCAACAGTTCGTTGCACAGCCGGGCAAGCCTGGCATCCAGGATTTCCTGGCTCACACCGCTCTTGGCCGCACGCTCGCCGCCCTCGCCCGGGACGGCGTAGACCAGTACGCCTTCCCTGCCACGGACGCGGACAGCACCGAGTTCCACGAGGTCCCGGGACAGGGTCGCCTGGGTGACCTGGACGCCGTCGTCCGCCAGCAACGCGGCCAGCTCCGCCTGGGAGCGCACCGATTCACCCGTCAGGATGGCGGCGATGCGCGCCTGGCGGGCCGTTTTGGTGGCCGGGCTGGAGCCCGGCGCTGCGGACGGGACGGACACTAGAACGTGCTCTCCCCAGTGCCTTCAACCGGAGAAAGGCCCTCGACGAATGCCAGCCCGGACCGGTGCATCAGCCACGCCATGAGCGCCTTCTGGGCGTGCAGCCGGTTCTCGGCCTCGTCCCACACGATGGACTGCGGGCCGTCGATGACACCGGCCGAAATCTCATAGCCACGGTACGCGGGGAGGCAGTGAAGCACGACGGCGTCATCCGCCGCGAGTGCCATCGCCGCCTCATCGACGGAGTACTCCCGGAACAGCTGCAGCCGGGCTTCCTTTTCGGCTTCCTGACCCATGGAGACCCACGTGTCTGTAGCGACGACGTCGGCATCCTTAAGGGCTGCTACGGCGTCGGTGGTGACCAGCACGGACCCGCCGGTCTCGGCGGCGCGTTCCTCGGCGGCGGCGACGATGTCCGCGGCCGGCAGGTAGCCAACAGGTCCCGCGATGCGGACGTGCATCCCGGCGGTGACGCCAGCCAGCAGGTAGGAGTTGGCCATGTTGTTGGCGGCATCGCCGAGGTAGGTCATGGTCAAGCCCTTGAGTTCGCCCTTGTGTTCCTTGACGGCGAGCAGGTCCGCCAGGAGCTGGCACGGGTGGTAGTCATCGCACAGGGCGTTGATGACCGGCACCTTGGAGTTTTCCGCCATGGCCACGAGGCCGGCGTGGGCACCGGTGCGCCAGACGATGGTGGAGACCATGCGCTCCAGGACCTTGGCGGTGTCCTCCACCGACTCCTTGTGGCCGATCTGTGCCTCCCCCGGATTAATGATCAGCGCGTTGCCGCCCATGTCCGCAATGCCCGTGGCGAACGATACGCGCGTCCGCGTGGAGGTCTTATCGAAGATGACGGCAACCGTCTTGCGGCCGTTCCCCTCCGCGGCAAACGGCTGCACGCTGTACGGCGCGGCCTTCATCCGGACGGCCAGGTCCAGGACCTCTGCCTGCTCAGCGGGGCTGAGGTCCGTATCCTTCAGGAAGTGTCGGGTGGTGCCGGGCGCTGTACCGGCGGATGAAACTACGGGGGTCACTTCGCGTCCTTAGCTGTCTGGAGGAGGAACGGGAGGGCGGCGAGGAACGTGCCGGCCTGTTCGGTGGTGAGGACCAGCGGCGGGGCAAGCCGGATGGTGCGCGGGCCGGGGCTGTTGACGATAAAGCCGGCGTCGAGGCCGGCGGCCACCACGGCCGGGGCCACATCGGCGTCCAGGTCGAAGCCGATCAGCAGGCCTTCGCCGCGGACTTCCGTGACGCCGTCGACGTCGGCCAGTCCGGCGCGGAGGTACTCCCCCACCTTCACGACGTTCTCCAGCACCCGCTGGCTTTCGAGCGCATGCAGCGTGGCGAGGGCGGCCGCCGTCGCCACCGGGTTGCCGCCGAACGTACTGCCGTGCTGGCCTGCAGTCAGGAGCGACGACGTCTCCTCGCCGAAGGTGATCAGCGCGCCGATGGGGAACCCGCCGCCCAGGCCCTTGGCCAGGGTGATGGCGTCCGGAACAATCCCGGCGTCCTCGCTGGCGAACCATTTGCCGGTGCGGCCGATCCCTGTCTGGACCTCATCCAGGATCAGCAGGGCACCGGCCTTGGTGGTGGCTTCCCGGGCAGCTTTCAGGTAGCCGGCGGGGAGGGGCCGGACGCCGGCTTCGCCCTGGATGGGCTCCAGGAAGACAGCGGCCACCGTCTCATCGATGGCGGCTTCCAGTGCCGCAACATCGCCGAACGGGATATGGACTACGCCGCCGGGCAGCGGCTCGAAGGGTGCCCGGTAGGCTTCCTTGGCTGTCAGCGCCAGCGCACCCATGGTGCGCCCGTGGAAGGCCCCTTCGAGGGCAATGATCTTGGTGCGGGGCGCACCGTTGGGGCCTGTGTTGTTTCGCCGCGCCAGCTTGAAGGCGGCCTCGACAGCCTCCGTGCCGGAGTTGGCGAAGAACACCTTGGAGCCTGCCGGGGCGTGCGCCAGGGCCAGCAATTTTTCGGCCAGCGCAATCTGGGTGGGGCTGGTGAAGAAGTTGGAGACGTGCCCCAGCGTGGCCAGCTGGCTGGAAATCACGGAGGTGACAAACGGGTTGGCGTGACCGAGGGCGTTGACGGCGATGCCGCCGAGCAGGTCCAGGTATTCCTTGCCGTCCGCGTCCCAGACCAGGCAGCCGGCACCCCGGACCAGGACACGCTGCGGCGTACCGAAGACGCCCATCAGCGACGTGGAGTAGCGGGCCAGCCACTCGGCTCCGCTGGTGTGGCCCGTGGTTTCCACTAGCTCCGTCACAGGGGTTTGCTGGATCTCGCTCATGCGTTCACTTCCTCGTCGGGAACAACTTGCGTGCCGATGCCCGCGGTTGTAAATGTTTCCAGGAGCATGGAGTGCGGCAGCCTGCCGTCCACGATATGCGCGCGCTCCACTCCGCCTTCGATGGCCTTGAGGCACGCTTCCATCTTGGGGATCATGCCGGACTCGAGGGACGGCAGCAGCTCGCGCAGTTCCGACGCCGTCAGGGAAGAAATGAGTGAGGACCTGTCAGGCCAGTTGGCATAGAGGCCTTCGACGTCGGTGAGGATCACCAGTTTGGATGCACCGAGGGCTTCGGCCACGGCGGCCGCTGCCGTATCGGCGTTGACGTTGAGGACCTGGCCCGTCGTCTGGACCTCGCCGGCCGCCGTCTCGACGCCGTCGGACTCGATTTCCGGGGCCACGGTGGAGATGACCGGGATGCGGCCGGCGGCCAGGATGTCCAGGATGCCTTCCGGGTTCACGCCCACCACTTCGCCCACCAGGCCGAGATCCACTTCCTCGCCATCGATGACGGTTCCGGTGCGGACAGCGCGAAGGAGGCCGCCGTCTTCGCCGGACATGCCCACCGCGTAGGGTCCGTGGGAGTTGATCAGGCCAACCAGTTCGCGGCCAACCTGGCCGGTGAGGACCATCCGGACCACGTCCATGGCTTCGGGGGTGGTGACGCGCAGGCCGCCCTTGAACTCGGACTCGATGCCCAGCCGCGCCAGCATGGCGTTGATCTGGGGACCGCCGCCGTGGACCACTACAGGGTGGATGCCAACGTGGTGCAGGAACACCACGTCCTCGGCGAACGCTCGTCGCAGTTCATCGTTGACCATGGCGTTGCCGCCGTACTTGATCACCATGGTGGTTCCGGCGAAGCGCTGGATCCAGGGCAGCGCCTCGATCAGCGTGCCGGCTTTGCTTTGGGCATCACTCATGGACGTGGTCTCACGGGTCTGGGTGTTCATGCTGCGGTATCTCCAGGGTGGCTGGCGGATCTAGCTTGAGTAGGCGCTGTTCTCGTGGACGTAGTCGTGGGTGAGGTCGTTGGTCCAGATGGTGGCCTCGGCGTGGCCCGACTGAAGGTCGATCTCCACCAGGACTTCGCGGGGTTCCAGGTCCACCAGGTTGCGGTCATCGCCGATACTGCCGTTGCGGCAGATCTGGATGCCGTTGATGGCGACGTTCAGCTGGTCCGGTTCGAACGCGGCATCCGTGGTTCCGACTGCGGACAGCACCCGGCCCCAGTTGGGATCCTTGCCGAAGATCGCTGCCTTGAACAGGTTGGACCGGGCCACGGAACGGCTGACGGTTTCGGCGTCCCGCTCGCTGGCGGCGTTGAAGGTGCGGATGGCGATGTCGTGGCTGGCACCCTCGGCGTCTCCGATGAGCTTGCGTGCCAGTTCTGCACACACCTGGGTCAGCCCGGCCCCAAACGCTTCAGCGGACGGGACGGCGCCGGACGCGCCGGAAGCCAGCAGCACCACGGTGTCGTTCGTGGACATGCAACCGTCCGAATCAGCCCGGTCAAAGGTGACGCGCGTGGCGTCGCGGAGGACGACGTCGAGCATTTCCGCTTCGACAGTGGCGTCGGTAGTGAGGACCACCAGCATGGTGGCGAGTCCGGGTGCCAGCATGCCGGCGCCCTTGGCGATGCCGCCGATGGTGAATTCCTGGCCGTCCGCATCCGTTCCGATGAACAGCGCGGACTTCGGCACGGAGTCGGTGGTCATGATGGCGTTTCCGGCATCCGGGCCACCGTCTGTGCTGAGCGCCGCGGCGGCAGCTTCGACGCCGGGGAGGATCTTGTCCATGGGCAGTTGTTCACCGATCAGGCCGGTGGAACACACGAACACGTCCGTGGCTGAAATGCCGAGGACTGCGGCGACCTTCTCCGCTGTGCTGTGCGTGTTCTGGAAGCCTTGGGGACCTGTACAGGCGTTGGCGCCGCCGGAGTTGAGCACCACGGCGTCCACCCGGCCGTCCGAGACAACCTGCCGGGACCAGCGCACAGGTGCCGCGGCCACACGGTTGCTGGTGAATACCGCGGCCGCCGTCTTGGACGGGCCGTCGTTGACAACAAGGGCGAGGTCCGGCTTCCCGGACGTCTTCAGGCCGGCGGTGACGCCTGCAGCCCGGAACCCAAGGGGGGCGGTAACGGTCACGGGGCAACTCCCTGCTGGTTGAGGCCGGCCGTTTCGGGCAGGCCAAGCGCAATGTTCATGGACTGCACGGCGCCGCCGGCAGTCCCCTTGGTGAGGTTATCAATGACGCAGGTCACGATCACGCGGCCGGTGTGTTCATCAAAGGCCAGCTGCATGGCTGCATGGTTGGACCCCACCACGGATTTGGTGGTGGGCCATTGCCCCTCAGGGAGCAGGTGCACAAACGGCTCGTCGTCGTAGGCATCGGCCCACGCTTGGCGCAGGTCCGCAGCAGTGGTGCCCGGCTTGACCTTCGCGGTGGCGGTGGTGAGGATGCCGCGGCTCATCGGCGCGAGCGTGGGGGTAAAGGAGACGGTGACACGTTCCCCGCCGGCTTTGGAGAGTCCCTGCTCGATTTCCGGCGTGTGGCGGTGGCCGCCGCCCACACCGTAGGGGCTCATGGAGCCCATGACCTCAGAGCCGATGAGGTTCACTTTCGCAGCCTTGCCCGCACCCGAGGTGCCGGAGGCGGAAACGACCACGACGTCGTCGGGCTGGAGCAGCTTGGCGGCGAAGCCGGGCGTCAGCGCCAGCAGGGCGGACGTCGGGTAGCAGCCGGGGACGGCGATCCGGGTGGCGCCCTTGAGGGCATCCCTCTGGCCCGGGAGTTCCGGAAGCCCGTAGGGCCACGTCCCTGCGTGGGCGGAGCCGTAGAACTTTTCCCACGCGGCCGGATCCTCAAGACGGTGGTCTGCGCCGGCGTCGATCACCACGGTGCCTTCGGGAAGCTGCGCCGCAATCTCGGCGGATGCGCCGTGCGGGAGCGCCAGGAACACCACGTCGTGACCGGCAAGGTTTTCCACCGTGGTGTCTTCGAGGATGCGGCTGGCGAGACCATGCAGGTGCGGCTGGAGTTCGCCGAGCCGGGAGCCCGCGTTACTGTGCGCAGTGATGGCACCAATGGTCACGTCCGGATGACCCGCAAGCAGGCGCAGAACTTCTCCTCCGGCGTAACCGCTGGCCCCGGAGACGGCAACAGAAATAGTCATGCCTTGAATCTTACAGCAAAAGTATTCAGTGTGCCCGATATTTATGCACGCATTCCTCTTGCCGCACGGCCGGTTGGACACGTACGCGTACGCTGAGATGAGGGTGATCCTGACCGCGCAGTCCGAATGTCGGCTGCAGCGTTGCCCATAACAGTGACGAGGCCCCGCTTCATGACCACCACCCTCTCTGCATCGGAGCGTCCTCAATCGCGTGTCCGCAAGCCCAACGCAGTTGTCCTGAGTTACTCGGAGCTGCTGAAAAGTGTCAAGGCTGAAGGCCTGCTGGAACGCCGCGTCGGCTTCTACATCACCTTGTTTACCAGCCTTGTCCTGCTGATGACGGCGACCTGGTTCGGCTTCGCCTTCATCGGCGACAGCTGGTTCCAGCTCCTCATCGCCGCGGCCGTCGGCGTCCTTTGCACGCAGCTAAGCTTCCTGGCCCACGAGGCCGGCCACCGCCAAATCTTCGCATCCCGCCGGGCCAACGACTGGACCGCACGCATACTGGCTACCTCGGTGGCCGGCATGAGCTACTCCTGGTGGGAGCAGAAGCACGGCGCCCACCACAACCATCCCAACGTCATCTCCAAGGATCCGGACATCGCCCCCGGCCCCATCGCGTTCCACACCGAAGCGGTTGCCGACCGGCAGGGCAGGTTTTCGTTCCTGACCCGCAAGCAGGGCTGGTTCTTCTTCCCTCTGCTGTTCCTCGTAGGGTTGGGTCTGCAGATCGATTCAGTCAAGTTCGTCTTCCGCCGGGCCAAGGTCACACACCGCTGGGTGGAGCTCCCCATCCTGCTGGCGCGCCTCAGTGTCCTGCCTGTCCTGGCTTTCACGTTCCTGCCACTGGGAATGGCGTTCGCCTTCATCGGCGTGCAGCTTGCCGTGTTCGGCTTCTACATGGGCGCTTCCTTTGCACCGAACCACAAAGGCATGCCGGTCCTGCCCGCGGACAGCCGCGTGGACTTCTTCAGCCGCCAGGTCCTGACCTCACGGAACATCTCGGGTGGCCGTTTTATGGACATCCTGCTCGGCGGCCTGAACCGCCAGGCCGAGCACCACCTCTTCCCCGATATGGCGCGCCCCCAGCTGGACAAGGCAGCCAAGATCGTCCGCGAGTACTGCGAAAAGCACCAGGTTCCCTACACGGAAACCACCCTGCTCCAGTCCTACGGCATCATCGTCCGCTACCTCAACAACGTCGGACTCTCCGCCGGGCGCCACTTCGAGTGCCCGATGGCAACGGTCACCCGCCGCTACTGACCGCCCCCCGGAACTTCGTCGTCGGATGAGGTATCCCTAGGATGGTCAGAGAAGCCGGCCCGGGAAATCCCCGCCCGGAGAGGAGACGTTCCATGCATGCCATCGTTGCCCGCCAGTCCGGAGGTCCGGAAGTCCTCGAGTCCGCGGAGGTGGAGCGTCCAACGCCCGGCCCAGGTCAGTTGCTCATCAAGGTGGCGGCCACCGGGGTCAACTTCATTGAGACCTACCAGCGCGGCGGCATGTACAAAGTGACGTATCCGTTCATCCCTGGCTCCGAGGCAGCGGGAACCGTTGAGGAAGTCGGGGAGGGCGTCGAGGGCTTCACGGTGGGCAGCCGGGTGGCAACCGCCGAGGGCGAGGAATGCTACGCCGAATACACCGTCCTGGACGCGGTGAAGGCTCTTCCCGTTCCCGAAGGTGTGGACCTCCACACGGCGGCAGCACTGCCCCTGCAGGGCATGACCGCCCACTACCTCATCAATTCCTCCTTCAGGGTGGAGCCCGGCCACACCGTGCTGGTCCACGCCGGCGCCGGCGGCGTCGGGCTGCTCATCACCCAACTCCTGAAGACCCGCGGCGCCCGCGTCATCACCACCGTCTCCACCGACGAAAAGGAAGAACTGGCGCGCGCCGCCGGCGCGGATGAAGTACTCCGCTACGAGGGTTTCGCGGAGGCCGTCCGTCAACTCACGAATGGCGTGGGGGTGGATGTGGTGTACGACGGCGTGGGGAAAGATACGTTCGACGGCTCACTTGCCAGCCTGCGCACCCGGGGCTTCCTTGTTTTGTTCGGAGCTGCCTCCGGCGCAGTGCCGTCGGTGGATCCGCAGCGGCTCAATGCCGGCGGCTCCCTGTCCCTGACGCGGCCAAAGCTGGCTGATTTCCTCGCCAATCCCCAGGAGCGGCTGTGGCGGTCCAGCGAAATTTTCGCTGCCGTGGCGGACGGAAGCCTGAACGTGAGGATCGGCGCGAGCTATCCGCTGGCAGAGGCACGGCGCGCCCATGAGGACCTCGAAGGCCGCCGCACCACCGGCAAAGTCCTGCTGG
>JBDTQQ010000074.1:0-8521 GCA_039932075.1 Pseudarthrobacter sp.
ACCGGGAGCGTCTCCTGGGTGCGGCCCGCGAACTGATCGCCGAATGCGGGGTGGACTCCCTCACTATGGACAGGCTGGCCGAGCGGGCAGGGGTGGGCAAGGGGACCGTCTTCCGCAGGTTCGGCAGCCGGACCGGCCTGATGATGACCCTGCTCAGCGATTCCGAGGCCGCCTTCCAGGCCCGGTTTATGTTTGGTCCGCCACCGCTGGGCCCCGGGGCCCCGGGCCTGGAGAGGCTAATCGCCTTTGGCTCGGCGCGGATCGCGTACGTCCTGGAGCACGGGGATCTGGTGCGTGCCGCAGAGAGTTCAGCGCAGAGCAGGTATGAGGTGCCTGCGGCACTGCTGTGGCAGCGCCACGTCGAAGTCCTGCTGCGGGATGAAGGTATGGAGGCGGACCCTGTGCTCATGGCCATGACGCTCATCTCCACCTTGGACCCGGAGCGGTTGCTGCATGCGGTCCGGGTCCAGGGCCTGGCGCCCGAGCGACTCATATCCACGTGGCGTGAACTTGTCACGCGGGTTGTCGGCGATGGTTAGGATAGCCACATGGGCTGTCATCGTCCAGTCAAATCGATTCCCCTGAATTATTCATAACGATCTGATACGGTGCCGGCGGTTTCCGCGAATTGGCGTCTTTCCGGCTTCGTCTATGTGGTAGTTTCCTCTGGAATGTGACCCGCAACATAGTCCACTACCCGGGCATGCCTGCGACGGTCGTCAGCAACCAGCGATGCGCTGGTGGACACCTGGGAGCCGCGAGACCCGCGGGGTGGCCGGGAAAATGGGAAGGATCTGGAACATGGATGCAGTCAAGGCAAACACTTCGTTGCCAACCTGGGGCGATCCCCTGGGATGTCCTTGCGCAGTCCAGGCGGCGGCCCCGAACCTGAAGTAGACGCCACATGCTCCGGTACCTTGCCAAACGCGGCATCACGTACGTTTTTATGATCTTCCTGACCACTTCGGCCGGATACTTCCTGGCGGTCAGTTCCCTCAAACCGGCCCTCCTGGAACAGGAGCGGATTCCCCGCCCCACCCCCGAGCAGGTGGCCAATTCCATGCGCCTGAAGGGGCTGGACCCGGATCTCAGTCCATGGGAGCGCTACGTTGAGTGGCTCACCGCGATCGTCACGCGTTGGGATTGGGGGCGCAGCCCCAACGGCGCCTTCATCAACGCTGAGTTCGGCGACCGCATATGGATCTCCACCAGGCTGTTCCTCGCCGCCATCATCCTGACGCTGGTCATCGGCGTCGCCCTCGGTGTCTACTCGGCCGCCCGCCAGTACAAGTTCCAGGACCGGGTGATCACCTCCTACAGTTATCTCGCCTACATCGTGCCTGCACCCATCGCGTACTTCCTGGTGCAGCTCGGTGCCATCAACATCAACGAGACTGTCGGCGAACGCGTCTTCTTCGTCACCGGCATCTCCACGCCCGGCCTGGCACCGGGGTGGGCGCAGTTCGTGGACATGCTGGCGCACTATGCTGTGCCCACGCTTGCCATCACGCTGGTGGGCTGGGGTTCGTACCAGATCGCGCAGCGGCAGTACCTGCTGGACAACGTCAACGCGGATTTCGTCCGTACTGCCCGGGCCAAGGGGCTGACCCGTAACCAGGCCATTTCCCGGCACGCCCTTCGGGTCTCGTTCATCCCAGTGGCCCAAAGCATCGCCTTCACCATCCCGGCCATTTTCGCCGGCGGCTTCTTCGCGGAGAAGATCTTTGCCTGGCCGGGCGTGGGTTCGTGGAGCATCGACGCCATCTCGCTGCAGGACGTCAACGCCGCAACGGCCACCCTGGCCTACGGCTCGGTCATCTTCGCCATCGGTGCCATCCTCGCGGACTTCGCCACAACGCTTGTCGACCCGAGAGTGCGGGTGCAGTAGCCATGACCAACCTCAATGCCGTTGATGCGGCAGCCGTCGCGCAGGAAGCGCACCTGGAGAGCATCGACGCGGTAATCGGCAAATCCACCATCATCTTCCGCCGTTTTATGCGGAATAGGACGGCCGTCGCAGGGCTGGCGATCTTCCTGGCATTAACCATTTTCTCTTTCGTCGGCGGGTATTTCACGCCGTGGGACAAAGAAACCATCGACCCCTTCAACATTGGCATGCCGCCCTCGGGGGAGCACTTCCTGGGCACCTCCCAGGCAGGCATCGATCTTTACGCCATGACCGTTGAGGGGACCCGCATCTCCCTCCTCATCGGCCTCATTGTGGGCCTCGTGTCCGTCCTGATCGCTGCCGTGTACGGCTGCACCATGGCCTACTTCGGCGGGAAAGTAGACAAGGTAATGCTCTTTGTCCTTGAGGCGCTCATCATGATGCCGGCCCTGCTGGTGGTAGCAGTAGCCACCAGCGGTGGCGGGGACACTTTGAAGAAGAACCTCCCCAGCTGGCTCCTGCTGATCATCGTGCTCCTGGTTTTCAGCTGGATGGGCACGGCCAGGCTGATCCGTTCGCTGTCCATGTCGCTCATGCAGCGTGATTTCGTCAAGGCCGCCCAGTACATGGGCGTCCCCCCGCGCAGGATCGTTTGGCGGCACCTGGTCCCCAACATTGGATCGCTGCTTGTCCTGGACATCACGCGCGGCGTCACCGGCGCCATTCTCGCGGAGGTGGCCTTCTCCTTCATCGGCATCGGCATCAAGCTTCCCGATGTCAGCTTGGGTGTGCTGATCGGCGGGGCCACGTCCCAGGTCCAGACCTTCCCCTGGATGTTCTGGGTCCCCCTGACGGTGATGTTCCTGCTCACAGGATCGCTGGCGATGATGAACGACGGCCTGCGTGACGCCTTCGACCCCAGTTCCAGTTCCGTCGGCCGGGCCAAAAAGAAGAGCGGACAGAGGACCGGCAAATGAGCAACGAAACCACCATCGGGCCGGCTGACCCGGCCGGCGCAACAGCCGAGCGGCTCCACATCGCCGGTCTCCACTCGCCGTCGGACGCTGTGCTGTCCGTCCGGGACCTGAACGTCAGCTTCAACACCGAAAACGGCTCAGTGCACGCAGTCCGCGGCGTCGACTTCGACCTGATGCCGGGAAAGACCCTGGGAATCGTGGGGGAGTCCGGTTCAGGCAAGTCGGTCACGTCCCTGGCCATCATGGGCCTGCTGCCGTCCACCGCGGAAATCTCCGGCTCCGTCCGGCTCAAGGGCCAGGAACTGCTGGGCCTCAGCGACAAGGCCATGTGCGCCTACCGCGGCAACGACATCGCCATGGTGTTCCAGGATCCGCTGTCCTCCCTGACTCCGGTGTACACGGTGGGAGCCCAGATCACCGAGGCCCTCACCATCCACAACCCCGGCATGAGCAAACTGGCAAAGGAAGCCCGCGCCGTCGAACTGCTGGCCATGGTGGGCATCCCCAGTCCGAAGAACCGGCTCAAGGCCTTCCCGCACGAGTTCTCCGGCGGCATGCGCCAGCGCGTGATGATCGCCATCGCCATCGCCAACAACCCGCGCGTATTGATCGCTGATGAGCCGACGACGGCACTTGACGTCACCATCCAGGCCCAGGTGCTTGAGGTGCTGCATACGGCGCAGCAGGAGACGGGCGCCGCCGTCGTCATGATCACGCACGATCTTGGCGTGGTGGCGGGAATCGCCGACGACATCATGGTCATGTACGCGGGAAAGCCGGTGGAAACCGGCCGCGTGGACGACATCTACTACAACCCGCGCATGCCCTACACCATGGGCCTCCTCGGAGCCGTACCCAGGGTTGACCTCGCGGAGAAATCCTCGCTGGTACCGATCGACGGCATCCCGCCCAACCTGCTCCACACCCCCACGGGCTGCTCCTTCGCCCCCCGATGCCCGCTGGTGACTGACGCCTGCCTGGCCGGGGAACCGCCGCTGCTGCCGGCCGACGGCGATGCCGGGCACAAGGCCGCCTGCATCAGGTCCGAAGAACTCGGCGGCGATGTCAACGTCCTCGAAATCTTCTCGGCACCGCCGGTCCCCGCCTCCCGGTTTGACGCCATTCCCCGCTTGGAACGCTCAACAGTCCTGGAACTCAAGGACGTCCGGAAGCACTTCCCGCTGACCAAGGGCGCCCTCCTCAAGCGGCGCATCGGCACGGTCAAAGCAGTGGACGGCCTGAGCTTCGACATCCGGGAAGGGGAGTGCTTCTCGATCGTAGGAGAGTCCGGCTCCGGGAAAACCACCACCCTCCTGGAAATCATGGAGTTCCACAAGGACCAGGACGGCGAGGTGGTCATCGGCGGGATCAGCAACAAGCAGGCCGTCGACGCCAAGACCAAGGGCGCAATGCGCAGGGAAATGCAGATGGTCTTCCAGGACCCCACCGGCGCACTGGACCCCCGCTTCACGGTCTATGAGGTCCTGGCCGAGCCCCTCCAGAACGCGGGCATGAACAAACAGGCCGTCAAGAAGCGCATCATGGAACTGATGAAGCTCGTGGGGCTGCAGCCAGATCACGTGAACCGCTTCCCCAACCAGTTCTCCGGCGGCCAGCGCCAGCGGGTGGGCATTGCCCGGGCCCTGGCCGTGAACCCGAAACTGGTTGTCCTGGACGAGCCGGTGTCCGCGCTGGACGTTTCCGTGCAGGCCGGAGTCATCAACCTGCTGGACAAGCTCCGCGCCGAACTTGGCCTCAGTTACCTGATGGTGGCGCACGATCTCTCGGTGGTCCGGCACATCTCCAACCGAGTGGCAGTGATGTATCTTGGCAAGATTGTGGAGATCGGCGAGGTGCACCGGGTCTTTGGCAACCCCCGCCACCCGTACACCCGGGCGCTGCTGTCAGCCATCCCCGTTCCGGACCCGCAGTTCGAGCGCACCAGGGAGCGGATCATCCTGAAGGGCGATCTCCCGTCTCCGCTGGATGCCCCCAAAGGCTGCAACTTCGCCACGCGTTGCCCCGTCTTCGCGGCACTTCCGGCGGCGAAACAGGAAAAATGCCTGACCCTTGAGCCGCCGCTCGAAGCTGTCCGGCCATCTCCGGCAGTGCAAGTCCTGGAAGCCGGCCCCACGGCTGCCTTGGACCAGCAGTTCGCCTGCTTCTTTCCGGACGGCGAACTGGATGAGGACATGCTGGTGGTCCACGAAACGGCGGACCCCCATGCACCCTAGGTTTTACATACCAATCACAAGCACCACCCGCACCTATGAAGGGAAAACAATGAGGAATCTGACCAAGATCGGCGGAGCCGCGGCCATTGCCGCAGCCCTGACGCTGACGGCCTGTGGCGGAGGGGGTACCCCCACCGGCCCGGAAACGGCCAAGGGGCAGGAATCGGGCAGCGATCTGTCCAAGCTCATCAGCATCAACGAAAAGCCAGCCGCGGATCTTGAGCAGGGCGGCAAGGTCACCCTGCCGCTGGGCAGCATCGGGCCGGACTTCAACGGCTTCTCCAACAACGGCAACAACTCAGACAACTCGGCGTTGATGGCTTCGATCAACCCCGTTGCGGTGACCGGTGGCGGCATCGGCGGCTGCTGGAAACTCGACTTCGAGGGCAAGGCCACCCCGAACAAGGACTTCTGCGAATCCGTGGAGAGCGACGTCAAGGACGGCAAGCAGACCATCACCATCAAGGTCAATGAGAAGGCCACCTTCAATGACGGCACCCCGATTGATGTCAAGGCCTTCCAGAACACCTGGAACGCCCTGAAGAGCCCGGACGCCGGCTACGACATTGTCAGCTCCGGTGCCTACGAATTTGTTGAGTCCGTAGAGGCTGGCAGCAGCGCCAAGGAAGTGATCGTCAAGCTCAAGCAGCCGGTATACCCGTTGGACGCCCTCTTCTTTGGCCTCCTGCACCCCGCAGTGAACACCCCGGCAATCTTCAACGAAGGTTTCGTGGGTGAAATGCATCCGGAGTGGATGGCCGGTCCCTTCAAGGTGGAGCAGTACGACACCGCGGCCAAAACGGTATCCCTAATTCCCAACGACAAGTGGTGGGGTACCAAGCCGGTCCTGGAAAAGGTGGTGTTCCGCCAGCTCGAGACCAGCGCCCAGATCGCGGCCTTCAAGAACGGCGAGATCGATGCCATGTCCGCGAACACCATCGCGCTCTACAAGCAGCTTGAGGGCAGCACCAACTCTGAGGTCCGCCGCGGCCAGCGGCTCTTCGCCGGCGGCATGAACATCAATGCTCAGCGAATTACGGATGTGGCCGTCCGCAAGGCGATCTTCGCGGCCGTGGACCGTGAGGCCCTCCGCAAGGTGCGCTTCAACGGCCTGAACTGGGAGGAGCCCAGCTCAGGTTCCATGATGCTGTTGCCCTTCTCCGATTACTACCAGGACAACTACCCCGTCAAGGAAACCGGCCCGGACGCCGCCAAGAAGGTCCTCACCGACGCCGGCTACACCGCCAACGCAAGCGGCATCATGGAGAAGGACGGCAAGCCCGCAGCCTTCAAGATCAGCAACTTCGGCGACGATCCCACCACCCTTGCCTTCACGCAGACCCTCCAGAACCAGCTCAAAGCCGGTGGCATGGATGTGGGAATCGACCAGCGCGCCTCCGCTGACTTCGGTAAAGTCCTGGGCTCACGCGAGTTCGACATGAGCGTCTCGGGCTACACAGTAGGCCCGGATGCGACCGACGCCGTCAAGCAGTACTACGACTCCAAGGTCAACGAGAACGGCCTGGGCGACGCCGAGCTGGACAAGAAGATCGCCGACCTGGCCTCCATCGAGGACAATGCCGCACGCAACAAGGCAGCGATGGAAGTTGAGAAGGAGCACATGGCGAAGTACTTCTCCATGGGTGTTGTGATGAACGGCCCGCAGATCTCCTTCGTCCGCACCGGCCTGGCCAACTACGGCCCGTCCCTGTTCCAGAGCCTGTCCCAGGTTCCGGACTGGAGCACCCTCGGCTGGGAAAAGAAGTAGCACCCTCCCTGTAACGCTCTCTCACTTAACGCGGGGTTTCGCCCAACGCTCTCTCACTTCCGCCCGGTCATCCGCGGGAAGTGAGAGAGCGTTGGGCTTTAAGGCACATTAACTGCGAGAGCGTTAGGGGTACGGTACTGCCTATGACCTCGACTGAACCTGAACGCAGTATCCGGACTGCCGTCGTCGGCTATGGCCTCTCGGGCAGCGTCTTCCACGCGCCGCTCATTGCGGCGGACCCCCGCTACTCGCTGGACGTCATCGCAACGTCCGACGCCGGGCGGCAGGCTGCGGCGACGCAGCGGTACCCGGGCGTCAAAACAGTGCGCGACGCCGATGCCGTCCTTAAGCTCGCGGGTGACCTTGACCTCGTGGTGCTGGGGACCCCGCCGGCCACCCATTTTCCGCTGGCGAAGGCGGCGCTGGAGGCGGGCCTGGACGTTGTGGTGGACAAGCCGTTCGCCGTCAACAGCGCCCAGGGGCAGGAGGTGATCGCCTTGGCGGAGCGGCTGGGCCGAGTGCTCACGGTCTTCCAGAACCGGCGCTGGGACGGGGACTTCCTGACTGTCCGCAAGCTGCTGGCCGGGGAAGCGTTAGGCAATGTGACGCGCTTCGAGTCCAGCTTTGAGCGGTGGTCGCCGGCGATTTCCAAGGCCTGGAAGGCCGGTGCGACGGCGGCGGACGGCGGCGGTGTGTTGTTCGACCTCGGCACGCACCTGATCGATCAGGCGCTACAGCTGTTCGGCCCGGCGGCGGTGGTTCACGCTGAGCTTCAGATCCGCCGTCCCGAGGAGAAAGCCGACGATGACGCGTTCGTGGTCTTGCGGCACGAGTCGGGCGTCCTCAGCCACCTGACCATGAACATGCTGTGCGCCCAGCAGGGCCCGCGGTTCCGCATCCTTGGCTCAACAGGGGCCTTCACCAAGCATGGCGTGGACCCCCAGGAGCCCTACATCGCGGCCGGCGGAGGGCCGCTGGACGCGGGGTACGGTGTTGAGGCGCCGGAATGGGCTGGCACGCTGGGCCGCGACGGCCACCTGGACGCGCTGCCGACGGAGCGGGGCGCCTACCCGGAGTTCTACCGGCTGCTGGCAGCCAAGATCGACGGCGGCGGCACTTCCTCCGACCTGCCCCTCCCCGTAGACCCGGCAGACGCCGTCGACGTCCTCAAGATAATCGAAGAAGCGCGGGCGCTGGCTTAGCGACCTTCCGGTTGGGCTTGGCAAAGCCCGGGTTTCAACAAGCTCAACGCCGGAACGGCAGCCATCCAGAAAGCGTGCGTCAGAGCGACGAAGGAGCAGCACGCGTTGGATGACTGCCGTTGAGGCGGACCTAAGGGTTAGGCCGAAACCAGTTCGTGCCAGTCCGCGACGAGGGGCAGGTTGTGGGCCTCGGAAACGGAGTGGTGTGCCACGTGGCCCCCGGCGATGTTGAGTCCGGCGGCGAGGGCGGGATCGCGGTCGAAGGCGGTCCTGACACCAAGGTTGGCCAGTGCCACAGCGTAGCGCAGCGTGACGTTGGTCAGGGCGTACGTTGAGGTGTTGGGTACGGCGCCGGGCATGTTGGCCACGCAGTAGAAGATGGTGTTGTGCACCTTGTACGTGGGTTCCTGGTGCGTGGTGGGGTGCGTGTCCTCGAAGCAGCCGCCCTGGTC